>CAMLER010000249.1 GCA_946478915.1 uncultured Chryseolinea sp. | reverse complement strand
TGGTAGTAAAAGCATCTGAGCGAAAGTTTTGAGATTTCTCCCAATTGCCTGATCTGTTTCCGCGTGAAATAGCGTAGAAGCCCAGGAAAATAAAATACGTTGCACCACCTGCAAGAATCAAAACGATGGAGTTATCAATCGACCAGCACAAGGCCATGGCCATTAGCATTATCCAGCCGATAATGAAATAGATTTTCGGATTAAACTTTTTTTGAGAAATGTCTGACCCTCTTTCCATTGTTGAAAAAGTATTGTGACGCTGCGCTCCTCTTTAAATTCGATAAAGGCGTGATAACTCCTCCCCTACATGTCGGTTAGAAATATTATTTGGATTTCTTCTTACAACACATTACAAAAGCTGAAAGCCTCTATTGAGGCTTCCGGCATGGCTCCACTCGAAAAATATTCTACCAAATGTGAATTTCATCAATTCATTTCTTGGACCTTTTGTTAAAAACTCCGTTAACTCAGTAATTCGGAGCTCGTTCATACAAAGAGTCTGAAATCAACTAGACTACCAGAATTCCACCGCAACATAGGTCCGATAAGAATGACCTAAGATATCTGAATACCTTCAATTAATAAAAGATAATAGAAATAAATACTTCGCTTCAACTGCCGCGAAGCTTTTGGGCCAAAAATCCCATCCCATAGCCAAATAACTGGCATAATGCCGCCGGAATTGAAAGTATGGCCACCATCACATTTCGGTTCGACACCAGGGCATCGACGAAAATTGCTGTTATATAGAGTAGAAAAAGACTCAAACCGACCGTAAATAAAAGGCCACTGAAGAAAGGGAGCAAAAAAAGTAAAACTGATCCTATGAGAAATATCGTGGGAAACCAATGAGTCACCTTTACTTCTTCGGGGTGAATTCTGCCGACCATCGCGCGTCCTTTTCCGAAATTGTATACCTGCCGGTAAAACTCCCGGAAGCTGATCCTGCGCTTGTGGTATACAAATGCTTCGGGAATTAATCCAACCTTGAATCCCGATTGTTTCATGCGTATGCTGAATTCGATATCTTCAGCATAACGGTCAAATTTAAATCCACCTGTCTTCTCAAATACCTTTCTCGAAATACCCATATTAAAACTTCGCGGCTGGAACCATCCAAGGTGCTTCTTTCCGCCGCGTATACCCCCCGTTGTAAAAATGGATGACATCGTGTACGCCATCGCGCGCTGCTTGAGTGTAAAGTTCGAGTTCGCACGGTCCGGCCCACCCCACGCATCCCACTGGTTCGTTATCAAAGATTCTTTCACCACGTGGAAATATTGATCGGGTAGTGTACAATCAGAATCAAATATTACAAAATAGCGGCCCCTTGCATGCGTAAATCCAAAATTACGACTGGGGCCAGGTCCGGAGTTAGGCTTGAAATAATACTCGATCCGTAATCTGTCACGGAATGAATCCACCACCAGGTCACAGCGTTTTGAGGAGCCGTCCTCCACGATGATCACTTCAAAATCCTTAAAAGATTGTGTTGTTAAACTGGTCAGGATTTCTGCTACCTCTTGCGGTCGGTTATAAACTGGAATGACCACGGAAAATTCGGGTTCATGCATTTCGCACTAAGGTAAAATGAAATGTTTATTGAGAAAAAACTTGAACCAACGTTGGAGCGTTCATTTCAGCTTTGTTTCGGGATGCATGTAATGAGTTACGCCTACTGGTTCTCCGGAGAGTTTTTCCTCCAAACCCACTTTATCGATTATGAGGTAGTCTCTGCGGGACAACGACTGCATGGCAAACATTTCGGCCAAAAATCCGGTAACAAAAAGCTGAACCCCTATAACGACAGCAACCAATGCGATGTAAAATATAGGCTGTTCGGTTATATCTCGCTTGATCGCAATTTTTGAAATGAACAAAGCATCAATCTTATCCCAAAAAAGTTTTATAGTAAAAATGAATCCAACCAAAAACGACAACGTACCCAGTGTACCGAAAAAGTGCATCGGCTTTTGTCGAAATCGGCTCACAAAAGTTATGGACAACAAATCAAGAAATCCGTTTATAAAACGTTCAAATCCAAATTTTGTCCTTCCGTATTTGCGCTCGTGGTGTTCGACTACTTTTTCCGTTATCCTGTTGAAGCCCGCCCATTTCAGGATCACAGGAATATAACGGTGCATTTCACCATACACCTGGATATTCTTTACTACATGCACCTGATAGGCTTTCAGGCCGCAGTTAAAATCGTGCAGTTTAATACCCGATAACATTCGGGTGATATAATTAAAAAATTTAGAAGGAATGGTTTTAGACAAAGGATCGTGTCTTTTCTTTTTCCAACCCGACACCATGTGATAACCATCGTCGACGATCATCTTGTACAGCGCTGGGATTTCCTCGGGGCTATCCTGCATGTCGGCATCCATTGTAATGATTACCCTACCCTGTGCTGCACGAAAGCCAGTTTGCAACGCTGCGGATTTCCCAAAATTACGGTTGAACCGAATACCTTTGAAGTGATTATCCAGTTCATTGATTTTTTGAATTTTCGCCCAGGTGGCATCCTGGCTTCCATCATCAATGAAAATTACTTCATATGAAAAGCCGTGTTCTTGCATGACACGGCTTATCCATTGGCATAACTCAGAAAGTGATTCTTCTTCGTCTTTTGCCGGAATAACAATCGATATATCCGGTAATATTGTCAATTTAAATACTGGTTTCTGGCTGCGGTCTTTGCGTAAAAATAGTCATGACCACAGCTATTATGAGCATTCCAATAATTCCAAAAATCAATCCCATGATCAAAAGTGATTCTGCTGATGTAAACATCTCAACAAATTTCATCGCGGTATCGATCGCCTGCTGAGACTGACCTTGAGCTTCCATATCCTGGATCGCTTTTTCGCGAATGGAGGCGATGTAGCTGGAGTCAATTTTCGCGTAAATATACGTGAAGATAGCCGAAATCGAAGCAGAGACTAGCCCAGTCCAAAAACCGATACCAATTCCCTGGCCGTAAGTCATATAACCGTCTCCGTTCTCTTTGTAATATTTGTGCGCCAGAAAAAGCATAACAATTGAAATCAAAAAGCCGATCCATGGTGCAAAACCGCTGGACATCGCAAAACCCGCAGTCGTTGCGATTAGAAAATACACAATTTGAATTAATCCGTTGATGATACCGTATCGAATACCAACAGATCTGGTTGTGACGGTGGATGTGGTGGTTACATTGTCTTCCATAAAAGATTAGGGTTTAGGTTGTCGTCTCAATATTACTGATACTATAATGCTAACAAAGAAGCCAACGACTATGCCTTGCATAAAATAGGTTTGCACCAGGTCAACTGCATTTGTCGCAGGCAGCTCTTTCAAATTACGGTCATACACTTCCTTTCCGATGCGGTCAATATCTTCTTTTGGAAAAGATTTCAAGAACGCCGTAAACTCTGTAACATAAGAAGCAACAAAATCCTTCTCCCAAATTCCAAACAACCATAAAAGACAGGATGTTATTGTCGCCGCCACTAAAACCACGGTCAAAGCACCAGCCATCGCCTGCCAAAAGTATAAGATTCCTCCCTGGTGATAATCCCGAAATTCCTTAAGTGTAAAGAAAGTAAAAATTCCAAACAGCAAAATACGAAAATCTAGAAATGGAGGAATTAACAAAGGATGGGATCCCATGTAGTACATTACCAAAAGCAGAACAAAAGCCAGAATACCGGCCGCCGCCCCATATCTACCCGAGACGATAAAAAGTTTCTTGTTCATATCCGATGACCTTGCTAGTCTTCGACCTTTTGTCGCCCATTGTTGAAGACTGCCACCGCCTTTCCAACAACTTGCTTTCCCAGCCAGGGAGAATTCCGGGACTTCGACAAATTGCTTCGTTCATCGAAGGTCCAGCGGTGATTTGGATCAAAAAGGGTGAGATTTGCGCGCGCTTCAGGTTCAATTTTTGGAATTTCCTGTTTCAAGATCCTGCGGGGATTAACAGTCACTTTTTCAAGCAAACTATCCCAATCAACAGATTTCGAAAGCATTGTGAGATTAGCGGCAAAGGTCTGGAGATTAATAATGCCCGGGTCAGCCAGGTCAAATTCCAGGCTCTTGGATTCGTCTTCATGAGGACTATGCCCTGAACAGATTATGTCTATTGTTCCATCCTTCAACGCCTTTAGTAATGCATCTGCATCGGCCTTTTCTCTTAAAGGTGGATTGACCTTGTAGTTCGTATCAAAATCCATGAGTAAACTATCATCAAGCAACGGTTGGTACACTGTAATATCGCAGGTAACAGCAAGTTTCTTTTTCGCCTGGCGGATCATGTCGATTGCCTTGGCAGATGACATGCGTGAGAAATGCAGCTTACCGCCGGCATAGCCCAGGAGTTCGAGATTTTTTCCGACCGCAATATCTTCAGCAATGCGTGGCATGCCTTTCAGTCCCAGTTTTGTGCTGATAATACCCTCGTGCATTTGACCGAACATATTGAGCCAGATATCTTCCGGATGATCAATCAGTAACCCGTCAAACTTTTGCAAATATTGCAACGACTTTAAGAATATGTCGGTGTGCCAAATCGGCTTCAATCCATCAGTAAAAGCGACGGCACCTGCCGCATCCAGATCAATCATTTCCGTGAGCTCTTCTCCCTTGGTATTTTTAGTCACTGCCGCAAGGGCATGAATTTGAACCAAACGATTGTCGTTCCCCCTGATGACGTAGCTCACTTCGTTCTTTGTTTGAATAGCAGGGACCGTATTCGGAAGGACTGCTATTTCAGTGAATCCGCCAGCGGCCGCTGCCTTGGTTACGGATTCGAGATCTTCTTTATGCTCTAAGCCCGGATCGCCTATGGAAGTGCCCAGATCAAACCAGCCGATTGTCAGCTTCATGCCGTCTGCTTTTATCACGCGGTCTGCTGCATAATTCTTATCGCCGATTTCGGCAATCCGCCCGTTGGTGATAAGAACATTTTTTACTTTTTGATGAAAAGGAGAAGAGCGATCGATGATTTCAGCAGCCTGAAGTAGAATTTTCATGCGCTAATAATTTGTTGTTTAGAATACCCTGATGCGAAACGTTGTCGTCGCGAAGCGGGGTTATGGATATTCATTCAATCTATTTTAAGAAACGAATTAATAGAATCTCCGTAAGCAGAAAGAATATGGCTAAAACCAGCATATACTTCCACAATGGGGTGCCCAAATATCGCTCCTTTATTTCGTTGCTGAAAGCCTCCTGCGATTGAACATCAAAAATTGTAACGCGATCTTCGCCATTCAAGAGTTCTTTTACTTCTTCGCCTGAATATTGATCCAGCAGCGATTCAGCCTTGTCAAGGTTGAATGCAAGAAGATTTATTGTATCGCGCCGGTCAACTATCTTGTAGAATCCTTTGGTTATTGAGAATTTTGGCAAATCAAAAATTACCTGATCATTCAATTTGCGCTGAGCCGGAACAATTTCCTCTTCCCCGGCCCATCGCAAAGGTTCCTCACCTTCCAGGCTATCTGCACGGATGCTTATAAAACTTTCCTTCAGCGTATAGTAGAGCTTAGACTCGCTGCGAACGCTGCTTGAAGCTATGCGATACATAACCGGAACAAACAGTGCGTGATTGAAAAAATCGGTCTGGCCCTGTTGGAATGATGTCGCGGCGACGTATAAGTTTCCACGTTGATCAAAACGCGATAAAAAAGGATCGTCGTTTTTAAATCGCAAAATAGCCGAGCGGTCACTGCCCCAGTCAAGTACTTTAATTCCTCTCGGCATCGCAATAGAGATAGATTTTTCTTCAAACACATTTTCAAAGAACGGGTTCGAAAAATCCGGCCTATCGAGTTCTTGCATCACAACACCTTCACCTGCATTCCTCAACGGCAACTGGAGAAATCTACTGAGGTTCGCAACTTCCGGCCTGGTACCCGGAACGAATAAAACGGAGCCAGAATTACCAAGGTATGTTCGCAACGCATTGGCTAATGGTTCGTCCACACTATTCAGTCCGTTGACCACAACGAGATCGGCCACAGAAAGGAGGCTGTAGTTGAAATTGCTGACGGCATAAGAATTGAAATCAAAAATTTCTTTATTGCCGAATACTTTTTCGACAACGGTTCGGCTATCAGTATTTCTGATTTCGATTATGTGTATCTTGTCTGTAAAGTTCAGTGCCATGTAAAATTCGTTGTCAAATACGATAGGGAAATCGTTGAAAGAAAGCCTCGCCTCGTTCAGACCTGACAAACTTGTCGAAAGATCGAAACTGGATTCTGCTGATCCCTTGGCGGGAACCGAAATTGATGTGCTGGCAGCCTGTACGTTGTTAATTGTGAGCTTAAGATTAACCCGATCCGCGCTCTTGTCGCCGTCATTGCGAATTTTTACGTGCAGGACATTCTTGCCACCGCCGGCGGCGAAAGGATTTTCCAGATATGCTGTATCCACAAAAACGTTGGATTGCGTGCTAAATTGAACGGGGACAATATGGAGCTTCGAAGTGGTATCCCACAGCGCAAGTGGCCCCTGCGTTGATTTTTGTAAGTCGGAGATCCAAAACACCTCGCGGCCCCGTGAAGCACGGTCCTGGGTAAGGCGATCGACAACCTCTTTAAACGACCTGCTGACGGGCGAAAGCCTCACCTGCGTAAGCATGTCTAAAATTTCTGGCTTGGTTTTGAACGTGTTTGATGACGGTGAAAAATCGTTGGTAATGAGTTTGTATCGCGTATCCGGGGGAAACAGATCGACGATATTTCGGGTGAAAGTAACTCCCAATTCTAACCCTTTGGCGTTGTCGTTCGTTTGGGCCGACATACTTTGTGAATTGTCGAGATAGACTACAATATTCCGACTCGTTCCCAGCTGTTCCGACGCAGGAATGATGGGCTGACAAAATGTAAGGATGAGAAATAGCAGGAACAACAGCCTGGAGAGCAATATCAGGTAGTGTTTGAGCCGTCTTTTCGCCGTTGTGGCCTCTTTTACTTCACGCAGGAATCTATTATTTGAAAAAAATACCTGTGTGGTTTTCCGGAAATTGAATAAATGAATGATGATCGGGATCGCCAGCGCCAGTAGTGCCCACAAAAACGAAGGATATAAAAAAGTCATCGGACAAAACTAATTAAAAATTGTGGCCCTGGAATCCCCCAATTATATGGTCAAGGGAATCGCTGTTTGGGTGGTAGTTGGGTTTCAGGTTTAAAGTTTAAAGTTCAAAGTTCAAAGTTTGAGGTTTGAGGTTAAGTTCATGAATTAGGGTGTTAAG
>CAMLER010000248.1 GCA_946478915.1 uncultured Chryseolinea sp. | reverse complement strand
GTTCGGTAGAGGTCAGATACAAGATTTGCAATATGATGTTGTGGTCTAACATTGCCGTATCATTACAGTTCTTCATTTGGTGACAGTGACCGATCTTTCTTTTTCTTAGATGATTTCGAGCGATTTTCTTTATCGCTCTTTTCCTCATTTGAGTCCGTTTCCTTAGGCGCCCTGGAAGGGTCCATTACTTGTGGCGGAGAGGGTGTCTCCACATTATGCTCCTTGGGTTGGTTCCCATTCTCTTTTTGATCTTTCATGGCGTTGTTCCTTTAGTAGATCAGTAATCAAACATTTACAATTACGATTATGGAAGGCCAAAAAACATGCCGTCACTTCGTTTGCCTTTTGCATCAAACTTTATATGATAAATGGAGTGATTCGAGAAAAATATTCTACAACGCAGGGATACCTGCACTAAATTCCCACAGTACGGATGACCGCTATCAATAGAAAGCATTACGAGGCACCCTCAGGCCAAGGGGCTTTTTTTGATTTGTAAAAGAGTCAAAGCTGGATAACTCGCTCAACCTTTATCCGGTCTAAGTATACATCATCGTGAGAGACGACGATCAGAGTTCCCTCGTACTCATTAATAGCTTCTGTCAGTATCTCTGTATTTTGAATGTCCAAGTTATTAGTTGGCTCGTCCAGAATGATGATATCAGGTGATTGATTGTTTATTGTTAGGCAACAAAGCATCAGTCGCATTTTTTCACCTCCACTTAATGTGCTGCAGGACTTGTCCCAATCATCTTTTGAGAATAAGAAACGGTTAAGTCGGGTCTTGATTTCGTGTTCCTGCAAACCAGAATTATTGAAGCGTTGTGCCTGCTCGTAAACAGTTTGCCGGTTATCAATGAGTGAATAATCCTGATCTATGTAAACACTTTTGTTGCCAGCATTAAGTACGGCGCCCTTTTGGGGTTTAAGCTCGCCTAAAATTATTTTGATCAAGGTTGTTTTTCCTGAACCGTTCAGTCCCTTCAAGGCAATACGCTCCCCACTGGTTATTTTAAAAGTCAAATCTTCCTTCCAAAGCAAATTACTGTACCCGTAGTTGATGTTGGTCCCCTTGAACAATACCTTGCCTTTGTGCAAACCGGAGTTGTCGAATCCAAATTTCATCTTGTCGATATCCGGTAATGCTGATCGCAACTGTTGCAAATTCTGTGAAATGCCTTCGATCTTTTCTGCGTGAACTCCCTTGAGTCGGGACGAAGTCTTCTCTGCATTATTCTTCAGCGTATTCATCATTATGCGCGGTACCCCCGACTTCTCCTGCTTCTTCTTGCCACGAGCATCCAGTTTCTGTTGACGTTCCAATGTTTCCCGCTCCTTGTCTTTGGCTAGGCGCAATGCCTTTTCCTTATTTTGCACTTCCTGTTTGAGTGCATTGTTTTCAATCTGTTTTTGTTCAGAATAAAAATCGTAGTTACCTCCATAGACACTAATACCACGTTTATCCAATTCAAAAATTTTGTTTATCAGGTTTAACAATTTCCTGTCATGGCTCACCACAATCAACGTGCTTTTTGTCGATTGAATAAAATCATATAAGAGTCTTCGACCCGCACTGTCCAGGTGATTACTTGGTTCATCCATCAAGACAAGTTCTGCCTGATGGATGGAGATACCAGCCAGAAAAACTTTTGTCTTCTGGCCCCCGCTTAGGGTATCCATCTTTTGCGACAAATCCAGATCTTGTAATTGCCAATATTTTAGCGCGGCATTGCAACGTTCTTCAAGTCCCCAGTCATCATTAAGCAATTGAAAATTTTCATGCGCAACGTTTCCGCTTAATATCCCCCTCAAAGCAGCAAGTTTATCTTCAATGCGCAATGCTTGCGCGATGGTCAGGTGATTGAACTGACCAAAAATCTGAGGAACATAATAAGGCTTTGTCTCGATATTCAATTGCCCTTCCGATAATTGCAGTTCGCCCGCAATTATCCTGAGGAGCGTTGATTTCCCAGACCCATTATTACCAATTATGGCGACTTTGTCATATTTGTTTACTGTCAGGTTGATATCATCGAACAGTAAATCCCTATTCGGATGACTATAGGAGAAATTTTGAATGGTAAGCATAACGTCTTTATGATTGTTACTTTAAAGACCGTGGTTAGTCCGCGCAGAAAACGGTGATTGAATTCTAAGGCCAGGCAGCCGAGTCAAATCATTTGATACTAATTAGCTTACCATTGTCGCTATTGTTGGAAAGTTTCCTTCACAAAGGTATTAAATTATTTCACGATGGTAAGAGTTGCTGACCTATCCACTTTGCCCCTTATTTTCAAAACGATCAAAAAAGGGTTAGATTCAAGAAGCAAAACCCCACCTAAATGTTAATAAGCAATTTCGTTATTGCGTTTCGCCATCTCGCAAAAAGAAAACTTTTTTCATTCATTTATATCATCGGCCTGGCAATTGGGATGGCAGCGGCGTTTTTAATAGCCCAGTATGTAAGCCATGAACTCAGCTACGATCGATTTCATAGCAACGCTAACCGGATATATCGCGTCTGCCATAACCGCTTTGTTGACGGCGTTATCCAAAATAAAAGTGCCCAGAGCTTTATTCCCACTGGAGAATCTTTAACAGATGATTTTTCTCTGGTTGAAGATTACACAACCCTGTTCAAGATCAGTGATCAGTCGGAAATTATTCTTACCTACATCAAAGATGAAAGAGAATCGATAAAATTTAGTGAGGATCGCGTCTACCATGTCAAAGGCAACTTCTTCAATATATTCAGCACCACCATTGTTGAAGGAACCATGCCTTCTGAACCATTGGATCCAAAAACAGTTTGGATCTCATCCTCAATGGCAAAGAAATATTTTGGGGAATCGTCGGCCCTGGACAAAATTATACATCATTCCTATAGCGGCTATTTTAAGGTAGCTGGCGTCTTTGCAGATTTTCCAAAAAATTCCCATCTCATTCCTGATTTTCTTTTTTCATGGGAGTCGCTTAGTGATAATGCAACAGGTGGTGACGCGAACAACTGGCATTGGGATGGATTCTATAATTACATCCTGCTCAAGCATGGCACAACGCCTGAGATATTGGAAGAGGAGATGCCAGCCTTTGCTTCAAAATATCTTGGCAATGATACACAAAGCGTTGGTACGTCAGAATTCTGGCTCCAGCCATTGACTGACATTCACTTGCATTCGGACCTGGTTGGCGAAGCTGACGAAAATGGTAATGCTTTAATGGTTACCATATTGAAAGGACTGACAGTATTCATCTTATTGATTGCCTACCTCAACTTTATTAATCTTTCAACAGCAACAGCGATCGATCGAATAAAGGAAATTGGTGTCCGAAAAATCATAGGGTCGACGCAAAAACAACTTGCGATACAATTCATTTTGGAATCTAGCCTGGTTACAGTGGCCGCTTTCGTCGCCGCTGCAATACTGGTTTACGCAATACTTCGTGTTGCTCCCGTCGAAATAATTAATCTGTCTCCTACTTTATTGAGCGACCCTTGGTTTTGGGTTGTCACTGTATCGATTGCCTGTATCGGATGCGTTGCGTCTGCTATTTACCCTGCTTTCATTATCTCATCTTTTAAACCTGTCAGTGCTCTGAAGGGTAAGATATCCTGGACGCAGTCCCGGTTTCGAATTACACTGCGAAGAGGAATGGTCACCTTTCAATTTGTACTAGCCATTTTCATGATCGCGGGTTCGCTAATGATCCATAAGCAGATCTCGTTTATGAAGAATCGCGACCTTGGCATAAACATTGATCAGACGTTGGTGCTAGAAACTTTTGTCAAGTTTGGGCCTCCGGGATCCGATTCCGTTTTTCTCAGAAAATTGGATTTCCTTAAGGAGGATTTATTATCGAACCCGAAAATTGCGGGTGTTTCGGCATCCTACGACATCCCTGGTAAAGAACATTTGTCACTCTTTCCTACTTTCAGAAACATAAAAAATAGTGAAAATATGGTTTCGCTATACTACAGCAGGATTGATCACGATTTCATCCCCCTTTTCGATGTTGATGTAATTGCGGGAAGAAGCTTTAGCAAAACAATGGGTAATGAATCCGCTATCGTCATAAACAGGGAGGCACTTGAAGCATTGGGATTCGATAGCGTAGAACAAGCCGTTGGTCACGAAGTAACTTTTGGTCGGGGACCGACTCCCCGGAAAGTTAAAGTCATAGGCGTAGTTGACTTTCGCGCAAAGTCATTTAAAGAAAAAAATCTGCCCGTTGTTTACCAGACCACCTGGGCTCCACTGCGTTTTCTCTCCATCAAATTGAATGAAGTTACCAAGTTGTATAACGAGATTCAATTCGTTGAACACCAGTGGCATCGGCATTTTCCTGATCTCCCGTTCAGCTACTTTTTTCTGGATGAGTTCTTTAATCGCCAATACCAGTCCGATCAAAACTTCAGTTCTGTATTAACCCTGTTCACCAGCCTTTCCGTTGTAATCGCATGCATGGGCTTATATGGCCTGGCGGCGATTGTTGCGGCCCAAAGAACGAAGGAATTTGGAATTCGGAAGGTCTTGGGGGCCACTATCAGACACTTGTTTTTAATGCTGTCGCGGGATTTCGGCATCATGCTGCTTGCGGCAACAGCAATTGCGGCACCTGCTGTTTGGTATGCAATTACCAAATGGCTCGACCATTATGCCTATCGGACTCCACTTTCCTGGTGGATATTTGTGCTGCCTCTTTTGGCAATGGCAATTATCATTTTTCTGACAATAGCACAACATGCATTGCGGACGGCCATGACAAATCCTATCGATTCCCTGCGGGACGAATAGCACGGTAAAATAACGCCGTCTTGGGATTTTTGTCGCCTTTGGCCTTGCAAAGTGTCGTATTTATACACCCTCATTCAATTTTCCGACAGCTAAATTTGTAGTGTAATCAGTAAAAAACTCATAAACCGATTAGCTATGAAACACCTGGAATTTAAAACCGAAATCGCAGCAGACAAAAAGAAAGTTTGGAACACTATGCTCAATCCAGAGACATATAAGAAATGGGTTGATGTCGCCTGGCCGGGCTCCTATTTCGAAGGGATTTGGGCAAAAGGAGAAAAAATTCGCTTCCTCTCCTCCGGACAAGGTGGAACGCTTGCCGAACTTAAGGAACAGAAACCTTATGAGACGATACTTGCCGAACAAGTTGCCGTTATTAATCCCGATGGAAGCGAGGATCGGGAAAGCGAGGTTGCGCAAGGCTGGGTAGGCACAACGGAACGCTATACGTTCGAAGAAAAAAATGGAAAAACAAATCTGATCGTAGAAATAAATACTCCTCCCGCCTGGGCCGGAATGTTTGAAGACGGATGGCCAAAGGCGCTTGAAAAGTTAAAACAGATGTGCGAGAATTAAATTCCGTTAATTTTTTTCACCACAGAGACACAAGGGCACAAAAAATATCCATGAAGAGTACGTCCTTGGATCTCCCTCGGTGCGGTGGCCGGTCGAAATGCGGGGTGGGCCGGATGAGCATATTTCGACCCACCCTTTTCTTTTGGGCGAGCAAAAGAAAAGTGGATAGGTACAGAAAACTATCACGCCATAACAACAGAATTAAGTGCATGCGAAATTTAGAATGTGCTAGTCGATCCAGGCCCGGCGTCCTCTGCGTGCATTTTCCTCAGGTCCTCCGCGGTAAAAAGAATCTTGGAGTCGCACATCCTATCCGACAGCGTGCCCAGAATCAAGATTGCTTTTAACCGCAGAGTCGCGGAGTGAAATGCACGCTGAGGGCGCAGACAATTCCTACGAAGGGTGAACGTAGATTTTTATTTCAGGCTCAGCGTTCTCCGCGCTCATTTACCTCGGCGTCCTCCGCGGTAAAAAGGATCTTCGAGTCGCACAGCTTATCCGACAGCGTGCCCAGAATCAAGATTGCTTTTAACCGCTGAGTTCCTCTGTGTGACCTCACATTTCTGAAATTTTTTCAGACTGCCCGACGACATGGCATTTTTTTTAGAAAAGTTGTCAGATTAAAAGTCAACACGCTTTGTGTTACAGCATCCAAACGATTTTTGCACAGTTATTGATTATTATTCACTGCTTTTGCAAACATCTAAGACCATGACAGCATCTATCAAGTACAATGGTCTTCCTGCCAGGCAGAAGACCAAACCGCTTTCAAAAAAACCGGCGACTCCAAAAACTTTGTGGGTCTTTTTGGCATCAATTTCATTGATCTTATCGTCGTGTCAAAAAAGTACAATGGGCCAGGATAACGAGGCTTTGCGCAAGGATAGTATTTCTGAAAACAAACCAAAGGTGAACATCAAAGTGAACAAACACTATGATGACAAGGGGAATGTTATCGGTTTTGACTCGACCTATACATCCTATTATTCTAACATACAGGGTGACACCGGTCGAATGGATAGCTTAATGCAAAGTTTTGATTCCTATTTCAACCGAGAACATTCAAATATTTTTACGGATCAGTTTCATTCGCTGTTCTTTACCGACTCTCTCAAATATCCCGACTTCTTTCACGATGACTTTTTTCTCAAGCGGTATGAATTGAATGATTCATATTTCAGGGATATGATGAACAGAATGGATTCAATAAAAAACCGCTTTTATCAGGAACGCAAAGAGAGTCGTGACTTATAACTACATCAACAATTAAAAAATAAATGTTTAACAAAACAAAAGGAGGATTTATGAAAAACTTAGTTAGAACCAACGGCAACTCATTTTCATCTGTTCCATCTTTGTTAAATGATCTCTTTACAGATGATTGGTTTAATTCGTCTCTCGCAAACTGGAAAAGTGCAGGTTCCTCACTACCAGCTGTAAATGTTCGCGAAACCAATGACGATTACATGATCGATGTAGCTGCTCCTGGAATGAAGCGGGAAAATTTCAAGGTAGAATTGGACAACAACATTCTTACTATTTCTTCTGAATTCGAAGAAAAGCAGGAAGAAAAAGACAAAAATGAAAATTTTACACGGCGGGAATTTAGCTATCAATCCTTCCAAAGAAGCTTCTCTCTCCCAGAGAATAAGGTGGATGGCGGAAAGATCTCTGCAAAATACACCGACGGCATCCTACATGTTGTAGTTCCTAAACGCGAAGAGGCTAAGGTTAAACCCGCACGTCAAATCACAGTGTCGTAAAAAAGGCGGGTTCGCCCGCCTTCCCTTTTGGCTTCTATATTTTTATTCGGCTGTATGTTGCAAATATTCAGGTTCCTAAAATTCGAAGGCCAGAATACTTGAGCGTATCATGTGCTAAGGGAATCTGAAAAATGGTCAACGGCTGATTATCGA
>CAMLER010000247.1 GCA_946478915.1 uncultured Chryseolinea sp. | reverse complement strand
TCGTCACTTATGTTGCCTGTGTTGTCAGTAGGGGCTACAATGGTATAGCCAGACTTCATCTTTAGTTGCCTGCCTTCCTGGGTGGCATTTACAAAAAATTCACCTCCGGAAATTAAAGTACTGATGTTGCCATCATTCTTTTTCCCATTCGTCGGCTTATTAGTAAGGAGCATTGTTGCTCTATCGTAAATTTCTATTAGCTCGATTTTTACCTCACCAGTCACAACCTCATCGCTCAATGTCGAAAATGTATTTGCCGAAAATTCCAACCTCGTTCCCTTTTCACCTTTGATGTGGCCGCCAATGGAGGCATCTATTGTGAAATACTCCGTCCTATTGGCTATTGCCTCATCAAACCAGTTATTCAGGGCAGCACCATTGGGCTTATTGTTTTGATCCTTGTCGTTATCGCATCCAATGCAGACAAACAATAACAGGGTGAGCGTAAAGAAGCTTATAGTTTTTGCCCTGATGTTCATGACCCCTGGATGTTTGGCTATTCATCTGATTTGATACACTACAGTTACCACCTTTTTTTTAAATTGTCGACGGATAATTCATATCGCCGTTCAATGGTTTTTTAGCCATGGATGGGATCAAGAAATTGATTCATATGGAGCAAATTTCCCAATGAAGGAATGATTCTTGTCGGTTGCGATCTGAAAGGGAACAGCCCAAACAAAATCAAATCTTTAAGTATCTAGTTGCAACTATGTCAGCCCCGGGATCGGGTATCCCATATCCGGCAACGAAAGATGCCAAGCCAATGATTGACTACACTCACAGGAACCTTGTCGTGTCGCATTTTTCCAATTTCATGGCGGAGTCGCCAACTAACTTGTTTAAAAACAAGCTATATGAGAAGAACATTTCTTTCGATCTTCGTGATATTAGTGGTAGCCTGCACTCCATCCAAGACTGACTCCTTCGGGAAAATCTCGGGGCCGTTGGATGAATTCGAGCTTACGTACTGGCTCATTGGCTCATGGCGCAGCCAATCGCAGGATGCCTTGTACTATGAGTCCTGGGGTCAGATCAACGACAGCACACTTTCCGGTAAGAGCTTCTCGATATCCAACGGCGATACAGTGTCTTCTGAATCCATTGCTTTGATCCAACGAAACGGACAATTAATTTATATTCCAACTGTCCCGACACAAAATCAGGGACGACCAGTTGAGTTCGAACTTAACTACATTACTGACAAGGAAATGATTTTTGAAAACGCGGGTCATGATTTTCCGCAGACGATATCATATAAGCAGTTGTCAGCCGATTCCCTCATTGCGGAAATTGCTGGCGTAATCGAAGGAAAACGACGTGCCATACAATTTCCGATGCGAAGGTTGAATTAATCCCCATTGCGTCGCATTTCTGGTTTCAAACGATATTTGAAAGTCCTCCGCCGTTTGTTGCAATTTCCCCGGAAAAAACCATCGTTATGCAGGAGCTATTGCAAAAGATTATCGAAAAGCGCGAAAGAGCGCGGGCTTTCACGCAAAAGCATGGGCCAAAAAACAAGCTGTTATTAAACGTTTCTATTTTTTGTGGAGTAATCGGTACTGCACTGGCTGGTGTACCTGCGATTGGAGGGACCGATGCGATTGATACGATCAAGGAAATCACCCAACCTGGATTGCCAGTTTGGCAATTCCTATGTATTGGAGCAGCATTGATGACAATGGCTGCAACGATTGCCACATCCGTGCGGAGTAACCACGATACAGCAAACAAACTGGCGAAAGCGCAAGTGTGCGAAGCTAAACTGGAAATGCTGGAACTGCTGTTGCAAAACAATCAAATTGAGACCAGGCAGGCAATTGAAAAGTACGGTGAGTACGCCACAGAAATTTCATTTCTAGACTGACGGTTTACATGATCACGGATTGGTCACAGATTTTCAATTTTTGTTGATGTTCTGAATTGTACAATTTTTTAATTTCATTTCTATTAGATTACCGTTCTTACTGCTAACTATCATTGCTTTCTTGGTTTTCGAATTCAAGGGTACCGTTCGGAAGCGGTCAAACTTCGAACCTTAAACCTTGAACTTTAAACCCTTATCATGGTGACAATCGGAATGATTTTATTTGATGGCATGACCCAGCTAGATTTAACTGGTCCGTTAGAGGTCTTTACGAGATTTCCCGACACACGTGTACATCTCGTATCGAAAACCCGTGATGCAGTAAAGTGCGACAGAGGTTTGCAAATTATTCCTGATACAACATTCAAAGATTGCCCTGAAAAACTTTCTGTGCTTTTTGTACCTGGCGGCCCCAGCGTAACCGAGCTGCTTGAAGATCGTGAGTACCTGGACTTCATTACTTCGAGGGGAAATGCAAAGTACGTAACATCAGTTTGTACAGGGTCCATCCTGCTTGCCGCTTGTGGTTTGCTGAACGGTTACCGCGCGACAACACATTGGCTTTCGCTGAATTTTCTGGAGAGGTTTAGTGTTGCGAGCGAAAACTCCCGCGTTGTCATCGATGGGAACCGAATAACGGGTGCTGGCGTAAGTTCGGGAATCGACTTTGCTTTGACGTTGGCTGCTGAATTGTTTGGCGAAGCTGTGGCGAAAGAAATTCAGCTTATGATTGAGTATGATCCAAAGCCTCCATTTACCTCAGGTCATCCTGATGTCGCCGAGCCATCATTAGTCAAAAAGACAGTGGAGCAACGCCAGGTGGCGCAACGAAAGCGACTGGAACAGATCGATAATTTTATTTCAAATCGCAGTTAATTCTTTCCATGTTTTAGTTATAAACTAAATCAAACTTTGTGAGTTAAAATGATTGTGGCCTCAATATCTTTAGCGTAAACATGTTAATATGGAACAATTGCTAATCAATCAACTTATTACCTTATTGTGCAAAGGAGGAAGTAGTTCTCTTATCAAGGACCTGATTCGCGAAACGGATCAGGATGGAGACGCCCGACACTGGACGGTAGAAGAAATCGAAAATGCAAATAATTATCTGAACTGGATCAACAAAAGTTTTGGCTCATCGGATGCCATGGTGATCATCAATAACCTCGCAAGGGAATATAATATCGATCTTGCAAAAGTGAAATAGAATAAATGGTATCTTCATTCCCTATTGATGAAGATTGTTGATTCTTCTGAATGCCCAGAGCTCACGCAAATTTGCGTCCTGTAGGTGCAGCACTTCTCCAATCAATATTCACAGCCGCGCTAATGTAAGAATCACTTTCTTTTGTTGCTGCGGGATAAAGTTTGCTTCATTTTTCATTTTAATTTTCCTGATGATGATTCCCGCCAATCATTTCTAAAAATAATGATCTTAAGAGTTTCATGTAAAAACCACACACGCACACGTGAAACAGCTTAACTCCACATCAGATATTTCTACCGATGAATAATTCCATTCATAGTCAAAAATCAAGTCAGGGTTGAAACCGAACGTTGTTGGGACTTAATTGCGCCGTGGTTTTGTCGATAGGAATTTTTATTCTTACTCCTTCTTTATGTCAGACCTCTTTTGATTAAAGGCAGGAAAGTACCTTTTTAGAAGATGTGACACGCAATGAAAGATATCGAAAAGCCACATTTGTATTTGACTTGATATGTGGTTTTGAGATTATCAGGCTGTTTAGGAAATCTGACGGCATTTTCTTCAAGACCTAAAACCCTCTCGAATTTTACTATCGCGCTCATTGTCTGAGCTACTATTGGCGTATATCTAAGCCGTTGTAAACAAGCGTCCTCTTCAGCCGGGTGCATTCCCGTGTTCATCTGGATTCCGGATGAAGTCGTACCTCTCTCGATTCTGCTCCAATTCATCTAGCGAACATTTCAAACAACCATAACAACCCGATGATGAGGATCTTTATTCTTGCTTTTTTGTTTTTGAGCTTTCACTCCGCCTTCTCTACAGATTATTATGTTAGCACGTCCGGCAATGATGGAGGCAGTGGTACTTCAGCCAGTCCCTGGCGCACATTGAGATATGCAGTAACCCGCGTACCGGCAAATCAGGGACATACGATCAGACTTTCTGCAGGAACATTTGTCGAAAGTGGTCAGTTCAACGTTCCTCCTGGTGTAAACGTCGAAGGGGCAGGCGTCGAGCAGACCATTATCAAGGCAGCAAGCAATTTTTATTTTAACCCAGGCGACCCTGGGTTTGCGTTGGACAGATTCCTGATGACACTAAGTTCACCAGGCTTAACTGCCGGCAATCAAACGCTCAGAAATTTTACAGTTGATGGCGATGGTAAAAGATTGCATGGTGGAATTTATGTGAAGTTTCGGAGCAACGTAAATATTCAGAGTATCCGGGTTCAGAACACCAATTTCTGTGGCCTTTGGATTTGGGATGTAAAATCATCTGCGCTTCGGGATGTTAGGTTGGTTAATTGTTCATGGGGAAGTACCGGATGGGCGTCTGGTGCATTGCAGCTTGCCAACCTCGATAATGTAACCATTGAACGATTGAATGTTGATGAGAACACAGGATATGGAATAAAAGCTTTAGGATCCGGGGGGAACCGAATCACAAACATGAAAGTATCTGATAGCAGAATTTCTGTGAACCCAGCAGGAAAGTGGAATAATGGATCTGCTCCTAACATTGCTTTTGAACTATGGGAAGTGTACCTGGTGGGTTGTGAGATTTATAATACCTATATGGATAATCATCTTTCACTCGTGAATGTTCAGACACCCGCAACAGGAATCCGTTCAATAAGGGTTCACCATAATACTTTCGATCTGCTCTCACGAGCTGGTGGTCATGGCTATGGAATTGAGTTAAGTATCAATGACGCAGAAATTGATAATAACTGGTTTAATGGGGGATCGTACGGTATTGCCAACTGGAGTCCGGCGTACGTAACCAATTGGTCAATCCATCACAATACGTTCAATAATCTGTCGAACGGTTATCCGGGTGAGATTGTGCGTTCACAACAAACTGGTATTCATAATGTAAAGATCTATAACAATACTGTCGAGTTTTCCGGAACTACGACCATGAATTTTCTCGGCCTTCACAAAGGCCAAAGTACAAATATCGACATCAAAAATAATCTCGTAGTTAATTCCAATACGAGTTATAACTGGTGGCCCAACAAGCTAATCTTTACAGAGGGGGGTGCTTCAATATCCGGCCTTACAGTCAGCAATAATTTCCTGAGCAACCTGCCGATTGGTTACTCTGGTGGATCAATTCTTAATAATTTTACCGGTGATCCAAGGATTTTGAAATCCGGTGGACGTCCTAATCCATACTTTGTTCCTGCTTCCGGCAGTCCATTAATCGACAAAGGTGTAAACGTTGGTTTTGCATTCCAGGGATCTGCTCCCGAGATAGGTGCTCATGAATCTGGTGCGGGTGCAACCAATGTTGCCGTATCGGCGGTAAGCGTTTCGCCAGCAAGTTTGACGTTGACAACAGGGGCGACGCAACAATTATCCCGGACCATTAGCCCGACAAATGCGACGAATCAAGCGGTGACGTGGAGCTCTAGTAATGAGACGGTAGCCAGTGTTTCAAACACCGGATTGGTAACAGCGAAAGTAGCCGGTACTGCAATCATTACCGTAAAAACGAATGATGGTGCAAAAACTGCCACTTCAGCGGTTACAGTAAACAATGCCATAGTCTCCGTAAACAGCCTGACGGTTGCGCCAGCTGCCTTAACAGTTGCTGTAAACGGAAGCAGTCAATTGTCGAAATCAATAAGCCCATCAAACGCAACTAATCAAGATGTAACATGGGCATCCAGCAATTCAGGCGTCGCTACTGTTGCATCAACCGGAGTAGTCACGGGTAAATCTGTTGGTACTGCTGTCGTGACGTGCACTTCCAAAGATGGAAATAAGATTGCCACAGCTTCTGTTACCGTGAGCGGTAGCCTTTCCGTTATGCAGGTCGACAATGCAGTCCGGGGCACAGCGTCTAACCAGTTTAATTTTTCGGGTACAGGGTGGGTACACGGCACAAGCACAGGAGATCCTTATCTGAATAATACACTTTCTTATTCAAACGCAGCGAATAACGTTGCAACAGTATTGTTCACAGGTACAAAGGTTGAGTTGTATTCAGCCAAAGCATCTCACCACGGTATTGTTTCAATATCTATTGATAACGGTGCCGAGACATTGGTTGATCTGTACGCCGCCAGCCGGCAAAATTTCGCTATGGTTTTTGCGAGCCCGACGCTGACATCCGGACAACATACGATAAAAATGCGGGTAACTGGATCGAAAAATTCAGCGGCTTCGGGTGCATATGTGATTTTGGACTACGTGGCGATTCACGCGGGCGGTTCAACACCGGTAAGTAGTGTTGCCGTTGCACCTGCTTCGATAAACATTGCTGTGAATGGGACGGCACAATTGACAAAAACGATCAGCCCTTCATCTGCATCAAATCAAAACGTAATCTGGTCATCCAGTAACCCTACCGTAGCAACGGTGAGTTCAACCGGATTGGTTACTGCAAAAGCAAATGGATCAGCTACAATAACGGTAAGAACTGCCGATGGAGGAAAAACAGCGACAACCACCGTGTCTGTAAATGAAGCTTTAAAAGCAGTCGATTTGGACAATGCTAATAGAGGCACCGGTATCAGTCAGTTTAATTACGTCGGCAGTGGATGGGTGCATGGTGTAAGCAGTTCCGATCCGTATTTCAACCAAACTGTTTCATTTTCAAATGTTGCCAACAATTATTTGACTCTTTCCTTTACAGGAAATCGTATCGAATTTTATTCGTCAAAGGCTTCTCATCATGGTATAGTTGCAATCTCTATCGATAACGGACCGGAAACGAACGTAGACCTTTACGCAGCAACGCGTCAAAATTTTGTAATGGCGTATAACAGCGGAATATTAACTCAAGGAAATCACGTCTTAAAAGTCCGGGTAACTGGTACAGGGAATGCGGCGGGGAATGGCAAATATGCAATAGTTGATTATGTCAAAGTTTTCCAATCGGACGGGGGAGGCGGCGGAGGATCGTCATTTGCAGCGACTTCAGCGTTGCCCGAATCGATTCAATATTATCCTAATCCGGTGCGGTCGGGTGAAATACTTCATGTGACAGTACCTGAAGCAGCAGGACAGGTAACCCTTTTTAACCTCGCTGGTGAACCGATGCGATCAATAACTATAAATGATAATTCTCTGCAAGTACCAACAGATGGATTATCCAGCGGGATGTATGTATTGCAATACCAAACCCGCAATGGTAAAGAGTCTGTAAAAATTATGGTCCACTAAAATACTTGTTCCATTTTTTGCCCGCAACAGATACCACTCCGGTACTGCT
>CAMLER010000246.1 GCA_946478915.1 uncultured Chryseolinea sp. | reverse complement strand
GATCTTGGATGAATCGCCGCGCAAGCCAACATTCATGCTCACCCGACCATTATTGCCAAACGATGTAATCAATTCTCCGGTGGTTGCGTTTTGTGCAAATAGATTGTCACCCGCCGTATAGAGTATCCGTTTGTCATCTCCATCCTCCCAGTATGCGACGCCGCGATACACTCCGCCACCCTCGCCTCCGTCGAATGGGTCATAAGACCATATCTGTTTGCCGGTATTCGCTTCGATAGCATATAGACGATGTCGGGCGGAAGTTGCATACATGACCCCATCAATAATGATTGGATTGCACTCGCTGTTCATGAGCCTGGTTTTGCTTCGCTCATCGTTGGGATAGAAAGTCCAGGCGAGTTTTAAATCTTTGACATTTTCACGATTGATCTCACTAAGGGGCGAGGAACTGGTACTTTCCGGATCTGCTTTGTAGACGGCCCATGTTCTTTCTTTTTCACGATTATCACACCGGACAATTGTAAATAATACAAACCCGATCAATACAGCCGGTATTGAATTGCTGAAGAATTTCATCAGTTGAAAAAATTTCACTTGCTATCGCTCTTTTCCTGCAGCTTGATTTATTGCTCTTAGCAAAGAGCGGTCGTCATTGAGGTCCTGTGAAATTTCCCATATCATAACACCTGCTAATTTTTCCTTGACGGCAAATTGTGTTTTCTGCTTGATGGTATTGATACCATTGTAGTATACTGAATCGAAAGTGTCACCATAGGGATCAGCACCAGCATTCACCAGGTCTTTATAGTGTGTGAGTTTTCCGCGTGGCTTGCCATAAAAAGGGAGACCGAGCACGGCCTTTTCGGGTGGTAATCCACGTTGCTTCACCCAATAATTCACCGATTTCTCTACTAGGCTGTACGGCGAATGGGGAATCGGCTGTCCCTTATCATCGTCATACGTCATAAGATTGAGCCAGTCGACAATAGCGAAAATTTCTTTTTTTGTCCCTTCACCCTGGTTGCCATAGTGAACAACTGCGGCCGTAAGTTTTTTATTCACTGCGTGCAGCGAGTCGGCGAGTTGTTTCATCAATAACACATAATCTTCAGCGGACCGGTTTTCTATATCAGGGTATTCCCAATCCATATCGACACCATCAAGATTATAACGCCGGACAAGCTCCATTAGGTTCTGAACGAAATAGTCGCGCTCCTCCTGCGTTTCGGCCATGCGGTGAAAGCGACTATCATCACCCGGAGCGTCGCCAATGCTCCAGCCGCCAACTGATATAAAGACTTTTACATTATGTCTGTGTGCTTTTTTTACAAGAGCAATAAGTTTGTCCCAGTTTCGCAGCGCATCAAGACCACCACCATTTTTTGCAGGTATTGCAAAAGAAAAGTTGATATGGGTGAGCCGGTTAAAAGGTATGGCGGTGGTGTCAACATTTCGACCCTGCAGATAACCTATCACCATGAAATCATTGGTCTTTCTTTTTTGTTGAGCTATAGTTGTTGTGGCAATTAATGCGAACAATAGTAAAATTGAATTTCTCATCAGTGGAAGTGTTTGCTGATTAAAAGTTACTTTAAATTTTATTTTTCCAATCCTTTGATGACGGGAGATTACACGAAAGGTAATTTTATACAAGCACACGCACGCTGTCCAACTTTTATAGTTTTGTCCTTATGAAGCACGTTTCTGGAGATTTTTATTTGTCGGCCACAGATTTATCCAACCACCTGGCTTGCCAACATCTTACTCAGCTCAATCGTCGAGTTGCGCTCAGGGAAATTGGGAAACCGACCTGGTATGATCCCTCGATAGAGATCCTCATTAAACGTGGACAGGAACACGAGGCAGCCTATGTCAGGTATCTGCAAAGTAAAGGTCTTGTCATTACCAATCTCCGTGGCCAGTCGCAAGACGCTACAATTCGGGCCATGAAAGACGGCGCGGACGTCATCGTTCAGGCAAGACTTGATAAAGGAGTGTGGCTAGGCTATTCAGATATACTCTTGAAAGTGCCGGGCACCAGCGCTTTTGGAGAATGGTCATACGAAGTTCAGGACACGAAACTGGCGCAAGACACAAGGGCAGCAACTATTCTTCAACTTTGTCTGTATTCGGAACTGCTGGCAGACGTTCAGGGAAGCATTCCAGAAAAAATGTATGTGGTTAAGCCAGGTGAAAATTTTCCTGTTGAATCATACCGGTTTGCTGACTTTCAGGCTTATTACAGGATGGCTAAGCAAAATTTTGAGCAAGTAATTTTAAGGGGCAATGTTGAAACGTATCCCGACAGTGTTGAACACTGCAATATCTGTGCATGGTGGCAGGTATGCGATAGAAAAAGACATGAAGATGATGCATTGTCTTTGGTTGCGGGCATGCGATCGCTTCACATTGTAGAGTTACAAAAACAAAACATAGCGACGCTCGAACAATTTGCCAAAACGGAAACCTTGCTGAGGCCAGACCGAGGAAACATAGAGACGCTCCAGCGAAAACAGTCGCAGGCAAGAATTCAATTGCGGGGTAGGATTGAAGAGCGGCTGTTATACGATGTATTAATGGAAGAACCGGGACGTGGAATTAACCGCCTGCCAGAACCTGACGCAGGCGATGTTTACTTCGACATAGAAGGAGATGCTTTCTACGAAAATGGCGGCCTTGAATACCTGTTGGGCTATGCGTATTCAGACGGCGGATCATTAGTCTACCAGAAACAATGGTCATCGACTCATAGTGAAGAGCGAAACGCTTTTCAGGAATTTATGCGTTTCATTGTCGACAGGTGGAAAAGGAATCCGCGAATGTATATCTATCACTTCGCACCTTATGAACCAACTGCATTGAAACGATTGGCAAGAGTTCATGCCATTTTTGAAAAAGAGGTAGATGACTTGCTTCGGGCCAAACGGTTCATTGACTTACACGCCGTATTCAAGGAAAGTCTTTTAGCAAGCGTCGAGACCTACTCGCTGAAAGAGCTTGAAAGGTTTACAAAGTATGTTCGTAAAGTTGATTTACACGATGCCAGCAGCGCCAGGAAACGCGTCGAAATTGCTCTCGAGGTTCATGAATTTGAATCTTTGTCACCCGAGACGTTAAAGGCGGTTGAAGAATACAATGAGGATGATTGCCTGGCTACTGAAGCATTGCACCGGTGGCTGGAAACTCTCCGAAATGACCTTATCTCCGGTGGGAAAAACTTTCAGCGGCCGCTGCTTGAATTTGGTGAAGCTAGCGAAGACGTTCAAAATCTCGACAAAAGATCCGCTGCGCTATACACCGCATTAACGTCAAAACTTCCGGAAGACCGGTCCATGTGGACAGACGACCATGAAGCCAAGTGGCTTTTAGCCCATCAGTTAGATTACTTCAGAAGGGAGGACAAAAGTGCGTGGTGGGATTATTTCAGGGTTCATGAGCTTGAGCATGAAGATCTTTTGGATGAACGAAAGGCAATTTATGGACTGAAATTTCTGGCGGAACTTCCGAAAGGAAAACGTGAAAGAAATCCAACGCATCGCTATACGTTTCCTCCTCAGGAATTAAGTGTAGACGAAGATGATGTACTGGTAGAGGTTAAAGGGGAAACCATCGGTTCCGTTAAAGCCATATCCCTGGAGAATTATACTATTGATATCAAGAAAAACGAAAAGAGCACAAGCAGCCATCCCGTCGCGGTGCATGTGTGTGATGTAGTTCGTCCCGGGTCATTGGAAACTTCGCTTATGGATCTTGCGACAGTTATCGATGAAGATGGATTGGGTCGAATATGGCCTTATCATGCTTCGAAAGATTTGTTGATGCGTCGATTGCCAAGAATGCAAGACGGCAGTAATGGAGTTTATCGCCTTCCGGACGAACATATTGTTGACGCTGCTATAAGGGTATCGATCAATCTGGATCGCAGCTATCTCGCTATCCAGGGGCCTCCCGGCGCTGGCAAAACATTTACAGGTGCCAGCATGATCCTGGAATTGGCCAAGGCGGGGAAGAAGATCGGCATCACGGCAGTGAGCCACAAGGTAATCTCGAATCTCGCAAAAGCAACGATCAGGCTCGGCGCAGAAAAAGGTGCGGAGGTAAAATTTGTTCACAAGGTTAATGACAAAAGTGACGAGCTGCCGGATGGAATTGTGGAAGTGGACAAATCGGAGAAAGCGCTTCAGGCCCTGGCTGACGGAAAGATCGTATGCGGAACGGCCTGGCTATGGGCGGAAGACAACTCTCGCGAAAGCCTGGACTATTTATTCGTTGATGAAGCCGGACAGATGTCATTATCGCAGGTGTTGGCAGCTTCGCGCGCTGCGAAGAACTTGATTCTCCTGGGAGATCCGCAGCAGTTGGAGCAGCCACAAAAAGGTGCCCATCCGGAGGGCAGTGACGTCGCCGCATTGAGTTATATTCTGGAGGGTCACCTTACCATGCCCGAGGGAAAAGGTCTATTCCTGGATGTTACAAGAAGGTTGCATCCAGAAGTTTCCCGATTTACTTCAGAAATTTTCTATGAAGGGAAGTTGAGCTCCCTACCAGGACTGGAAAGACAAAAGGTCGATGGTGGTACACCGTTTGACGGAGCGGGTCTTTTCTATGTTCCAGTCGTACATAAGGGTAATCAAAACAAGTCGCTCGAAGAAGTTGATGTGATTTTTTCGATTGTTGAGAAACTGACTGCAGCTGGTAATTATACGAATCCTGATGGTGAATCCCGTCGCCTAGCAAAGTCCGATATTTTAATTGTTGCTCCCTTTAATGCCCAGGTAAGCGCACTGCGCGAAAGGTTGCCTGGTGTTGAAATTGGTACCGTTGACAAATTTCAGGGTCAGGAAGCGCCTATAGTGATTTATTCGATGACATGTTCTACGGCAGAAGATGCGCCGCGGGGCATGGGATTTCTATATAGTCCTAATCGGTTAAATGTAGCGACCAGCCGTGCAAAATGTATTTGTATATTGGTTGCGTCGCCGTTGATATTCGAGCCGGAATGTCGAACCATTGATCAAATGCGCTGGGCCAATGCGTTGTGCAGGTTCAGGGAGTTGGCACGTTTGCCAGCCGGCCTGTAAGAGAATCTTAAACTGCTTTGCTATATCCAGAACGTGTCCTTATACCCTTATACCCTCCTTATCCCCAATCAACCACCTCACTGTATAACCACCGTCACCTTATTAATTCTCTTCTCCTCAAGCTTCCCTGTGCGCTCGCCTCCTCCGGAGTTGTCCTTATCATCCTTCCGGACAATGACGAAGTAAGACATCGCCTTAAGGTCTTTTAATTTCAGAACACCCTTCGCGTCAGTCACACCCTCAACGGCAACATTTTTTTCGGCAACATAGTCTTCCTCAGTTTCAAATAATTGAACCGTCGCCCCCTCAACCGTATTGCCGACCTCGTCCCTCACCGTCAGGTTCAACGTGGTTTTGATAAGCTGAAAGCTTGAGACAATGATGAAAAGAGAAAAAACGACTGATACCCTGCTATATATGTTCATAATCTTCCAATCTTCTAATCTTCTAATTTTCCAATCTTAGAATCCCCTCACCTCAACAAAACAACTCCGCCTCTCTTTTCCTGAATCCCTTCCTCCGGTCGATAAGAACTCTTATATCGGACAACGTAGGAGTAGGTGCCAGCCGGTGAAAGCTCTCCAAGGTTGTTGTTGTATCCACCATTCCACCTAAAATTTCTTTCCCCAGATTGAAAGATCATTTCACCCCAACGGTTAAAGATAAAGATTTGGAAATCTTCATCGTCTATGAAAAAGGTAAAGAGTTTAAATGACTGGTTAACCATGTCACCGCCACTTCCGGCAACCGAGCTGGTCGGGCGGAATGCATTTGGTCCGACAATAACAGGCTCGCATTCTTCGATCACTTCGGTTTTGTCAGTGCTGGGGCATCCAAAAGTATTGATCAGTGAAACCGAGAAGATGCCGGGTTCAGTTGCTGTATATGTACGCGCCGGATCAGGCACGTTAAGAGGTACGCCATCCTGGAACCAGGTGTAGCTGACAAAATCACCCGGGTCTAAGGTTACTGATCGTGTCGAAACATCAGGGTTTGCCGGATCAGGGCAAATAAAGGCTTCATCTCTTAATAAACCCGCGGTAGCAGGCGCTAACTCAATATCGATATCAGCGGTTGCAGTACAGGTGGCGGATGCAGCAGTAACGGTATAAGTACCCGCACGATCGTCTTCCAGCGTGGGACCGATTTCATTGGAAATAACACCGCCATCTAGCGCCCATTGGAATGAAGAAGATCGGTTCGGTGTCGCCGTCAACGTAAACGGAGATCCTTCACAAGGGGTCGTAGTAGCGAGCGTCACGGTCAGTTCGCCGTCAACCTGGACTGCAGCGGAGGGGGAAGCTTTCACGCATCCGTTGGCAGCGCTTACTACCTGAACAAAATATGTATTGTTGTCGCTGGTTTCGGTAATAACTCGGCCACCGGGAACAAGTGTTCCATTTCTGAACCAACGGTAGGTATAAGCGCCGCCAGGTGTAGCAGTTAACGTCACCATGTCCTGACATGCATCGCTTTGTGTAAATGCCGGCGTGTAGTTGTCTACCGTAACAGTTGTGGAATCAGTACCCGGACAAGCTCCTCCTGGGCCGTCATCCGCGGTAACTCTGATGAGCCATTCACCTTCATTGACAGCCACTGTGCCTGACGTGGAGCCCGGTGTTACCAGACTTCCGGCTTCGGAAGCCGTCCAGTTAAAGGTTGTCGCAGCCGGATTACCGATTGCTGTTATATTTCCATTGCAGATGTCATTGGTATTGAAAGTTATTGCCACTGGTGCGTCTTGTGCAAAATTTTGCGCAGGGGAGGAGAAGACACATCCTCCGGCGGTAAGCTCTACGATATAACTTCCACTGGGGACACCCGGAGTTACATCAAATGAACCAGCGGTGGCATTACCCGAGGCTACCACCTGGGCCGTCGCTGAGTTTATTACCCGATAGGTCATCGGCGCAACTACTGCCGTGTGAGTAACCCTTAGTACCAAAGGATCGCAGGTCGTTTGCCGCGCTACAGAAGTAATGTCGAATGCGTTGTCATTTATAATTTCAGTATCCGTCGTCGCGCATCCAGACACCTGATCTGCAACGGTAATGCCATACGTACCAGCGGCAAGTCCTGTTGCAGTTGGTATGGGGCCCGTGGATTGATTAGTACCCGATGGCACTGCTGTTGGTCCGGTAATAAAATAGGAGAACAATGCATTGGCAGGGCCTGTAATATTTACATCGATACTTCCATCGTTGGCCAGACAGGCAGTGGTGTTTGTTGCTGCCGAAGTGAAGACAGGCGAAGCGTTAACGGTATAGGTAAT
>CAMLER010000245.1 GCA_946478915.1 uncultured Chryseolinea sp. | reverse complement strand
ACCACCAACGATAGCCGCCAAAGCATCCGAAATATAATCTCCGTTGAGGTTAAGCGTAGCTACGACAGAATACTCATCCGGGCGAAGCAATATCTGCTGTAAGAAAGCATCAGCAATTGCATCTTTAACAATCAGCTTATGTCCATTCTTTTCAATTACCTGCCAGGGCCCTCCGTCAAGATCCACAGCGCCGAATTCACGTTTGGCCAAAGCATATCCCCAATCGCGGAAACTGCCTTCCGTAAACTTCATGATATTGCCTTTGTGGACTAACGTCAAATTGGGTTTTTTGTGCGTCAAAGCATATTCTAAAGCGGAACGTACAAGCCGCTCTGTTCCCTCTCTTGACACTGGCTTGATACCAATGCTGGCGCTTTCTGGAAAACGAATTTTCTTATACCCTTTTGGAAATGTTTCTTTAAAAAAACTCAGGAATTTTTTGTTCTCTTCGGTTCCTTCCTGAAACTCGATTCCTGCGTATATGTCCTCCGTGTTTTCGCGGAACAGTACCATATCAGTTTTTTGCGGCTCTCTGACCGGAGACGGAACGCCTTTGAACCAACGTACCGGCCGTACGCAGGCATAAAGATCCAACTCCTGGCGCAACGCCACGTTAAGCGAACGTATCCCACCCCCTACAGGGGTTGTCAGTGGTCCTTTTATGCCCACTAAATATTCCTTGAAAACATTGAGCGTTTCATCGGGAAGCCAGTTGCCCGTCTTGTTGAATGCCTTTTCACCGGCAAGCACTTCCTTCCAATTTATCTTCCGCTTGCCTCCATATGCTTTTTCGACAGCCTTATCGAAAACATTCTGTGATACAGGCCAAATGTCAATTCCTGTCCCATCCCCTTCAATAAAAGGAATTGTAGGTTTATCCGGGACAACGAGTCTTCCGTTCTGGATACTGATTTTCTGATCGCTCATTATTTGTTACGATTTAATGTTCTTGTGCCATTAGGGCACCTTTTTTGCGGGCGGCAAATTAAAAAAATAAGGTTACAATCGAAGGATTTTTTATATCGCAGCCATTTATTCACCCAAATATTCTTATGAGATCGTTTGCATTATTTGCCTTTGTGTTTCTTATCGTCACCGGTTTTGAACGCAAGCCAACAGTTCCGGAAGTCTGTTTGACCAAAGAGGAAAGAAAACTTTATGATCTCATCATGGAATACCGGAAAAGCAATGGACTTGAATCGATTCCGATTTCGCCCAAGCTAACGCTAGTCGCTCAAACTCATGCCCGCGATCTGGCGGACAATTACGAATTCAATCCAAAAAATAAATGTAATCCGCACAGCTGGTCAACAAAAGGCAAATGGACTTCCTGCTGTTATACCAATGATCATAAAAAAGCCAGCTGCATGTGGTCAAAGCCACAGGAGATTGCCGACTACACAGGGAACGGCTTCGAAATCGCTTATTACAGTTCTCTGGGTGCGTCAGCTCAGGAAGGTATTGACGGCTGGAAGATCAGTCCGGGACACAATCCGCTACTCATCAATAGTGGTACATGGAGTAAAATCAAGTGGCAGGCGATAGGAATCGGAATTTATAAGGAGTATGGTCTTGTCTGGTTTGGTGAGGTACCAGACGATGGCGCCGCCAAAATCTGTGAATAGAAGCTAATTCTGAAACAATCTTTCCCAATCAAAGACGCAGCAACCCTGAAAGTTCTGCAAATCAGGTCAATTTGAGGGATATTTCGCCTGGCTTGATATTAGAGACTGGCATGGAATACCAATCAAGGAAATCTTATGTTGCTCAAGTTTTTTTTCAGTCGACTTTCCCTCGAAAAGCAGGTTAGCTATTTGAAGAGAAAGGGTATTGGTCTGGGCACGCGGTTGAAGGGAGGACGAAAAATTCACATCTACATGCTGAATGACCTTTTCGTGGAGGTAATTTACAAGAATGATAATGCCGACGAATCGCCAGAAAAGCTAAATATGCTTCGCGGATTAAAAAGTCTGAACGATTACCTGGCCAACGAATTCAAGACCAGTTTTTAGGATTATTTTGACTTCAGAACGGAGAGCATTACTTCTCCTATTTCAGCGGGAGAATCCACTACGGTGATCCCGCACTCTTCCATTATTTTCATCTTTGCGGCGGCGGTATCCTCAGCACCACCAATTATGGCACCTGCGTGACCCATTCTTCGCCCAGGAGGCGCTGTCTGGCCTGCAATAAAGCCAACCACTGGCTTCTTGTTCCCCTGCTGCTTTATCCACCTTGCAGCAACCGGCTCATAGTTACCACCGATCTCGCCGATCATTACAATAGCATCTGTTTCAGGGTCATTCATCAATAACTCTACAGCCTCTTTGGTAGGTGTACCAATAATCGGGTCGCCCCCGATTCCGATTGCCGTAGAAATTCCCAAACCGGCTTTCACAATCTGATCTGCTGCTTCGTAGGTAAGTGTGCCCGACTTAGACACGATACCGATCCGCCCCTTCTTAAAAACAAAGCCCGGCATAATACCCACCTTCGCCTCACCCGGTGTGATAACTCCCGGACAGTTAGGACCAATAAGAGTGACCCCTTTATTCTGCAAATATTTTTTTGCGACCATCATATCCTTTACGGGTATTCCCTCGGTGATCGTGATGACCACTTTTATTCCTGCCTCAACAGCTTCCATTATCGCATCCGCAGCGAATGCCGGTGGTACAAAAATTATGGAAACGTCAGCTCCGGTTTTTTCCACAGCTTCCTTCACCGTATTAAATACTGGTCTTCCCAAATGTTCGCTTCCTCCTTTGCCCGGAGTCACGCCCCCCACGAGGTTTGTTCCATACTCAATCATTTGGCCTGAATGGAATGATCCTTCAGACCCTGTAAAACCTTGGACTATTACGCGCGAATTTTTATTTACCAGTACGCTCATGAGCTTGTTTTTTGGGAAGCACAAAAATAGAATATTAATGCGTTCGGCCAAACCTGTCCTAAAACAGTAAAAGCTGCCTCATCGACAGCTTTTATGTTGGTTAAAAAGATTCTTGTCTTATTTCGTTGCCGGTTTCTTCAGCGCATTTCTTAAAAGGAAATCGTTATACGCCTCCTGATACTGCGGCACGTCGGGCGCCAGCTTGATAGCTTCGAGATAAGCGGTACCCGCATCGATCAATAAATTGTTTTGCTCGTAAAATCCTGCGATGAGCAACTTGTTGAGAGCCGTTGGCTCGGATGTCGGATCCTCGATCTCGCTCAAGGCGTTCTTGATCCTCTCTTTGTCAGCCTTTGAAAGCTTCTTCAGTGTATACCGATCTGAAACCTTGTTCTTATTCGAAGCTGATGCAACCTCTACCAGGATGTTGTCCTCATTGGCAAAATTCGGATCATCGAGCTTAATGGTTGCGATGGGCTCATCAGTCTTGATCACATCAAGTTCATCCTCGAACAAACTTTTGAACGTTACAACATAGGGGCCAGACGCAGCGGCCGCATCCCAGGTTATCAGCACCTCATTATTGTAAATCACTGCCTGTTCTGATTTCGGCAGATAGACCTGGATGTTATCAACACCGCGGTCAACGGCACCGGTAGCCGCCAATTTATTTTTCGGGCCTGTGTTAGACGTCAAAATAAAATCGGTGTATTTGTTCAGTACACTTGACCCACCATTTACGTGCGCTGCGAGATCCATCACCTTATAATTACCTGACTTCTTCACTTCAACAGCTTTACCACTGACGTGAACAAGACCCAGATATGAGTTCTCGGCTATTTTAAGTTCGTCCGCCGACTTAAGACTTGTTCCGACCTTTAACGGTTGCCATGTACTCCCCGATTTCAGCTCGTTCTTTCCTTTGTTAACCAGAACTTTAAAAGCATAGTCCTGCGCCTGGGCAGACAGTGAACAAATCAGGATAATAGCGAAGAAGGCCATTCTACGTGATGTCATTGCAAGAAAGTTTATAAGGGAAGGGTTAATAGACAAAAGTAAGATAATCCATGAGAATTATATAGGTGCTATAAACGATGAAAGCCCTCCCCGGGCTTCACCTTTCACCAAAAATATTTTTAGTTACTTCCTGATACCGTGGCGAAGCAGGAAGTCGTCATACGCCTCTTTGTATGAGGTTACGTCTGGTGCCAGTTTGATCGCTTCTTCATAGGCGGAAATAGCATCGATAAAGAGGTTATTCTCTTCATAAAAACCGGCGAGGATAAACTTGTTTAGTGCCGTTTGATCCTGCACTTCGCCCATTATTTCGTTGAGCGATTTCTTAACCGTTTCCTGTTCGGCGGGCGCCAACTTCTTGATCAAATGCTGTTTGGAGACCTGAGAAGGATCATTTTTTGATTTGACTTCAATCAAAAGAGCGTTTTCCTTTGAGAATTTTGGATCCGTCAAATCTATTTGGAGGCTTGTCTCGGGTGTTTCTATTTGAGCCAGTTCATCGTCAAACATGTTGCGAACCGTTGCGACGTAAGGACCAGGTGCATCGGTACCTACCCAGCTGATAATCGCAACGTTGTTATAAATGCCGGAATGCTGGTTTTGAGGTAATAGCAACTGGATAGATGCGTTCTCCCCACGATCTACAGCCCCGGTTGCGCTCAATCGATTCTTTTTCGCTTCGGCAGAATTACTGCTCAGAATAAAATCAGTGTATTTGGTAAGAACACTTGTACCACCACCCTTTACTTTGGTTTCCAGATCGGAAACCTTGTGATTCCCGGGGTCCTTGATTTCGAGCGGTTTTCCCGAGGCGTGTACCAAGCCCATATACGAATTGGGGCTTAGTTTTATCTCATCATCCTTTTTCAGACTGGCGCCGGTTCGGATGGGATGCCATTCATCTCCTGACCTCACCTCATTGGCACCTTTGTTTGCCAATACCTTAAAAGCATAATCCTGCGCAAATATGGCTGACGCTGCGAGGAAGAAAAAGAGGGTGATAGAGGTCGTTTTCATGTATTTTTTATTCAGAAGTATTGTCAGGGTTCTTCTGCATTTGCGGCGGTTAATACAGCATCATCCTTTGGGGTAATCGAAAACCATCCCCGAACTCGAAAATAGAGGTTTTTAATGACTCCCATATAAATTTCATATACATCCCCTACCAAGGCGACCGCGGCAAGGGTGAGCGTGACATCAAGCTTAAAAGAAAACCAATGGAAAATCATTACCATAAGCACTGTATACACCAATAACTGGATCAGCTGCAAAAGCTTCGTGATGCCATCATACCATGACGGCAAGTGAATGTTGATTAACGAAAATAATGCCACATTCAAAAGACATAAAACGATAGCCATCACTATTTCCTGCCATTGTTCCATATGATCAACATAGTCCTCATTAAGAATCATAGACACGATATTGGCATGGACAACCACGCCGAACATATCAGGATTAGCCTTGCCTGCCAACTTCTTATTTAAGGGAGTATAAAACTTATCTGCCCATGAAGGATCACCAAGATAGCTTCCAAGATATCCAAAGATCACAATCTTGTCCCTGAACAATTCCGAGTCAAAATTTTCAGTAAGGACATCTTCCACATCAATTGTAAAAAACATCTGAGGATAATTCGTGCTTCCGAAAAAATCCACAACGTTGCCGCGGTAATTAATGAGTTCAGAATAGTTGTTTCGTGCAAGAAACCTTTTTGTCTTTACCGAGTCATATGCCATGGCCATCTTCACCCCAAATGCATAATGATCTTCACCGTTGACTTTGATCGATGGATTAAACATCCGGCACGTTTTGACATCGTCCTGAAAAGCTGCATCTGTTTCCAGACTCGCGTAACCTTCCGCCAGTGCATAATCGCGAAAAATATTATCAGACCGTCGCAGGGAGTCGTAGGTATCGGGCGGAAGTAATGTATCAGCTTGAAGCACTTTTGTAACGAGCACCACATTTCCCGCTTCTTTGATGGCGTTGCTTAACATCAGGTTGCCGAATTCGTCTCGCAACTGTGGACAATTGATTGTATCTCTCAAACCTGTTTTGCAGTCGAAAAAACTATCAAGCCCGATGAGCTTTGGCTTGTATTTGCTGACAATCTGAATTTGCTGACCAATTTCGCGTCGCGAAAGATTGCCAATGTTTACGATGACGATATTCTCATCCACATTAGGATCTTCGCGCAGCTCCGAGAAAACGTAGTCGGTTAATTCGATATCGGAAAGCGCCTGCCCAATCGAGTCAAATGCATTAAATATATTGAGGTTGGTCATCCCGAGAATTCCCCACATGGTAAGGAACACAAGGGCGGTTGCAAGGACGCAATCAATCCAAAATTTCTTCATATTGACACGCGAGTGTTAAGTAAATTTAGAAATTTAACCCAGCATTACGAGAATCTTGAAGCATTCAGTCAAACCAAGGCCGTCAGTCGATTCAATTGCAGCAGGTATTTTGCGAGGCGATCGCATTATCCTGAGCCAGGCTATAACGATAATCGAGAGTAATCTAGAAGAGGATTGGAAATTAAGCACCGGGCTTTTAGAGAAAATCATACATGCAACAGGTAATGCTATTCGAATTGGCATTACCGGTGTACCGGGCGTTGGAAAGAGTTCCTTTATCGATGCGCTGGGCACTTATATCACAGGCCTTGGTAAAAAAGTGGCCGTCTTAACCGTTGACCCCACCAGTCAGATTACCAGGGGAAGCATCCTGGGTGACAAGACACGGATGGAGGAATTGTCGAGACAACCCCTGGCCTACATTCGTCCGAGTCCGTCGGGCAGCACGCTTGGGGGTGTTGCGCAGAAAACCAATGATGTTGTATTGCTTTGCGAAGCCGCCGGATTTGATGTTATTATTATTGAAACCGTTGGTGTTGGTCAGTCAGAGGTAACCGTGAAAAATCTGGTTGATTTTTTTCTACTGCTGATGCTGGCTGGCGCCGGAGATGAGCTGCAGGGAATAAAAAAAGGAATCACCGAAGTAGCTGATGCAATTGTAATCACAAAGGCAGATGGTACTAACATTAGCAATGCAGTTGCTGCCAAAGCATCATTTGAACAAGCCTTACATCTCACACCATCGACAGGTTCGTCGTGGACGCCGAAGGTTATGGTAGCATCGGCGCATACGAGGACAGGCATTGAAGAGATTTGGAATATGATTATTTCGTTCAGGAATCAGATGATGAAGGATGGGCGTTACGAACGAAAACGGCGGCAACAAAATATTGATTGGCTTGATGTTTATTTTAAGGAACTACTTACCCTTGATATTGAAGGTTACGAAAAGCTCCGATCAGAAAAAAAGAATCTGGAAGATCTGTTGATTGAAAAAAAGATTTCTGCGCACAGTGCTGCTGAGAAATTATTGGCTGCATATCATAG
>CAMLER010000244.1 GCA_946478915.1 uncultured Chryseolinea sp. | reverse complement strand
GAAGCGTCGACAAGTTATCGATATTGATTGCAAGTCCAAGATCAACTGCCTGAACGACCTCTTCGAAGTCAACACCGCTTGGGGTGTAAACGATTTCAGAAGAGGTATAGCCTGCTTTCATAGCAATCCTTGCTTCTTCGAACGACACAACTTCGATACCGGCACCGTGTTTTCGAATCAGCTTTAGTATTGAGATATTCGTCAGGGCTTTCGCTGCATATTTTACCTTTATGTCTGTATCTGAAAAAGCATTCTTCAATGTCTTAACCTGATGCGCGATCTTATCTGCATCATAGATATATAAGGGAGTACCAAATTGTTCTGCGATATCGAGTACATTCAGTCCCTGAATCTTATAGGCTCCTTGTGATAATTCCATTTTAAAAATTAAAGCTCCAAATATACCGTTCGCATCGTTTAATTCTGACTTCTGGCGACTTAATTCTATTTTTGGCCCATGAAATTATTTTCCCGGGTATTAGGGCAGGGTGAACCAATGATTGTCCTTCATGGTCTTTTTGGTTCCTCCGACAATTGGTTAACCCAGGCGAAGTTGCTTGCAAATCATTTTAAAGTCTTTAGTCTCGATCTGCGCAACCACGGCCAGTCTCCTCATAGCGATGAGTTCGATTATCCTTCGATGGCAAAAGATCTTGAGGAGTTTATAGATACAAATGGACTTCATGAACCAGTGATCATCGGTCACTCGATGGGCGGAAAAGCAGCCATGAATTTTGCAGTGGCTCACCCCGGAAAGCTTTCAAAATTAATCGTGGTGGATATCGCCCCGAAAGCGTACAACCTGGAACACTATACCATCGCTGAGGGATTAAAAGCAATTCCATTAGATACGGTCTTCTCTCGAAATGAAGCTGACGAAATTCTTGCGCAGCACGTTCCGGAACCCGACGTAAGGCAATTTTTACTGAAAAATCTTCAACGTAAATCTGAAGGTGGATTCACGTGGAAGATTAACCTCCCGGTGATTACCAATAAGCTGACAAACATCGGAGTGGACTTGCAATTTCCGGGTAGCTTCAACAAGCCTACACTTTTTATACGAGGATCAAAATCAAATTACATCCGGGATTCAGACTGGGATCGAATAACAGAAGTATTCCCTGCCGCAGAACTCAAGTCGATGGACACGGGCCATTGGGTCCAGGCTGAAAAGCCTCAGGAGTTCGCAGATCTGGTAATGCAGTGGCTCACCAAATAGGTCGCATCTTTGTCGACAAGTTAACGCAGTCGGCCATACGCATTTGTTCTCCCAGCAATCTGTCATGCGTGTAATCAAAGTTGTTGCGGCTCAGGAAAAAAACAAAAAAGATATTAACAAATCGAATTACAATTAAGAATGGAACGAAAAAGTATTCATAAAGAGGGACCAGTATTCTCGCGAATCATTTCAGGTGCCTGGAGATGGGATTTGGAAGAATCAAAAATTGATCAGCTCATTTCCACTTCATTGGACGCAGGGATAACGACGTTTGATCACGCAGATATCTACGGTGATCATGGCAATGAAGAAATCTTCGGAAAAATTTTGAAAAAGAATCCGGGCCTGCGCGACAAAATGGAGATTGTGACAAAGTGCGGAATAAAATTTTCTTCAGGCCGCAGACCAAAGACCTGGATAAAGCACTATGATACTTCCAAAGAGCACATCTTGTGGAGCGCAGAAAATTCACTGCGAATGTTAAACACCGACCGGATAGACCTACTATTGATACATCGACCAGACCCTTTGCTTGATCCGGAGCAGGTGGCCGACGCAGTCGGACTACTTAAAGAGTCTGGAAAGGTATTACATTTCGGAGTCTCAAATTTCACTCCTGCGCAATTTGAAATGCTCCAGAGTTATCTCCCGTTTCCTATTGTTACGAATCAAATTGAGATCTCGGTAACCCGCAACGAACCCCTATTCGATGGCAGTCTCGATTTTCTTATGCAGCAACGCGTTAGTCCAATGGCCTGGTCGCCCTTGGGTGGGGGAAATCTGATAAAAAACGGTAGTCAGGAGTTATTTAATAAGGCACCAAAATATGGCGCAACGCAAGGTCAGTTATCGCTGGCGTGGCTGTTGAGACATCCGTCGGGTATTTTCCCGGTTATCGGTACAACAAAGCCCGAAAGGATTATTGAAAGTGCCAAAGCGGTCGACATCAAGCTCGATACACAGGATTGGTTTGAAATGCTTTTGGTTGTGCAGGGGAAAGAGATGCCTTAATTTAAGGTTTAAAGTTTCAGGTTTGAGGTTCGAAGTTAGTGCGTTTCCAAAATATACTTCGCAAACGAGTGAAACGCTTTGTTAGGGGAATTAGGTGCCAAATCTTCCAGGAAGATTTACCTTAGGTTTACTCAATTCGGCAGGTTTTCATCGCCTTGCTTACCAATCACCCAAAATTTTCCGTGAACTGCAACCATCCTCGGCTCAATTTTGTATACTTCAATATTAATTCCCTTCATGACAAAAGCGGCGACAGAAAAGAAGATTATTGATACAACTGGACACGATGTAATTGAAATTGTCGGAGCCCGTGAGCACAACCTGAAAAACATCAACGTCAGTTTACCTCGCAATAAATTAGTGGTCATTACAGGCATCAGCGGAAGTGGCAAATCGTCTCTCGCGTTTGATACCATTTACGCTGAAGGGCAGCGCCGATATATGGAAAGCTTTTCAGCGTACGCGAGAAGCTTTATGGGAAATCTTGAGCGACCAGATGTAGATAAGATCAATGGCCTTAGCCCGGTCATTTCAATAGAACAAAAGACCACATCGCGCAACCCGAGATCTACTGTAGGAACAGTTACCGAAATTTACGATTTCATGCGACTGCTGTATGCCCGTGCCGGCGAAGCTTTCTCTTACCTGACCGGCGAAAAAATGGTGCGGCAATCCGAAGATCAGATCCTCGACACATTGCTTCAAAATTTCAGAGGTCTGAAATTGTTCCTTCTGGCTCCCGTGGTCAAGGGGCGGAAAGGTCACTATCGTGAATTGTTCCAGCAAATCAGAAAGTCGGGTTATACAAAAGTGAGGGTTGATGGCGAGGTTCTGGAGATCACCGCGAAAATGCAGGTAGACCGTTATAAAATCCATGACATTGAAATTGTGATGGACCGCATTATAGCTGATCCAAAAGATCGTGCGCGCATAGGCCAATCGATAGGAAAGTCCCTGAAAGAAGGTAAGGGTGTGATGATGGTGATGGAAGAAAACGGCAAGGTGCATCACTTTTCAAAATTTCTCATGGATCCAAAAACCGGACTGGCGTATGATGAACCTGCACCGAACACTTTTTCATTTAATTCACCATATGGTGCATGTCTTACATGTAATGGCCTGGGACAGGTAGAAGAGATTACCAAAGAGTCCGTAATACCGGACACATCGCTGAGCATCAGTCGCGGAGGTATACTCCCGCTCGGCGAGTATAGGGATATCTGGATCTTCAAAAAGATTGAGGCAATCCTGAAGCGATACAAACTCACACTGAGTTCACCTATCAAAAACATTCCAAAGGATGTTATTAACATACTGCTATATGGCGATGATGAACCAGTCGCAGTTGCTTCTGTGAAATATCCGGGCACGGAGTGGAATACAAAGTTTGAAGGCATTATCAGTTTTCTAGAAAAGCAAAAAGAGGAAGGTTCAGATGCCATTAAGAAATGGGTCGACGATTTTACTGTTTCTAAAACCTGTCCTGAGTGCAACGGGGCAAGATTGAAAAAAGAATCGCTTCACTTTAAACTTGATAATACCAATATATCCGAGCTAGCTCAACTCGATATTAATGCTTTACAGAAATGGTTTACGGGATTAGAGAATCGCCTAAATGAGAAGCAGCGAATAATTGCTGCAGAGGTGCTAAAAGAAATTCGCAAGAGAATCGGGTTTCTTCTCGATGTCGGTCTTGACTATCTCAATCTCAACCGGCCTATAAGAACATTGAGCGGCGGAGAATCTCAACGGATCAGACTAGCTACCCAAATCGGAACTCAGCTGGTTGGCGTTCTTTATATCCTTGATGAACCCAGCATAGGTCTGCATGCGCGAGACAACGTAAAGCTCATTAAAGCCCTGAAGGATCTTCGCGATATCGGAAATTCGGTGATCGTAGTGGAGCACGACAAAGACATGATGCTCGAATCAGACTACATTCTTGACATCGGGCCAGGCGCCGGTAGACATGGTGGTCATATGGTGGCCGAAGGTGACCCTGTAACTTTTCTTAAAGGGAACAGCACTACTTCGAAATACCTGAGCGGCGAACTCAGGATACCATTTTCGAAAAACCGCCGAAAGGGTAACGGGGAAAGCATCACGCTTACGAACGCGAGTGGAAACAATCTTAAGAATGTTGATCTACAGATACCGTTGGGGACTTTAACCTGTATCACTGGTGTTTCCGGAAGTGGAAAGTCCACCTTGATACACGATACCCTATTTCCTATTCTGAACAGACACTTTTACAATTCACGGACGGAGCCGCTTCCACATAAAAAAGTTACAGGCCTTCAATTCGTGGATAAGGTAATAGAAGTTGACCAGTCACCAATAGGAAGAACGCCGCGCTCAAATCCTGCCACCTACACTGGTGCTTTCTCCGATATCCGCGATCTTTTCGCGCAACTACCGGAGTCAAAGATCAGAGGATATAAGACCGGCCGGTTTTCATTCAACGTTAAAGGTGGTCGCTGTGAAACGTGCGAAGGCGCCGGTCTCCGTCTTATTGAAATGGAATTTCTTCCCGATGTTCATGTTCCCTGTGAGACGTGTAAGGGTAAGCGATATAACCGTGAAACACTTGAGGTTCGTTTCAAAGGGAAATCGATCAGCGATGTTCTGGATATGACCGTTGAAGAAGCGGTGACCTACTTTGAGAACCAACCGCGCATCTTGCGAAAGATCCAGACACTTTCCGAAGTCGGTTTGGGATACATCTCCCTGGGACAACATGCTACCACACTTTCCGGCGGAGAAGCTCAGCGTGTAAAGCTCGCTACAGAACTTTCAAAGCGTGATACTGGCAAGACTTTGTATATACTGGACGAACCAACGACTGGGTTACACTTCCAGGATATCTCACACTTATTGGACGTTCTTCAAAAGCTGGTCAACAAAGGGAATACTGTCCTTGTGATTGAACACAATATGGATGTGATCAAGTCGTCTGACTATATCATCGACCTTGGCCCGGAGGGTGGTGAAAAGGGCGGAAGGATCATTGCAAAAGGTACCCCTGAGGAAGTTTCGAAAAATCCAGCAAGCTATACCGGGAGGTTCCTTAAGAACGAACTGCAGTAGTAGTATTTCCGGTCAATGAAGATTGAGGTCAAGGATTCTGTATCAATTTTGTTTTATTTTCGAGTTTTTACATTTTTACCAGGATTGCAAAAAGCCTCTCAATTATGGATTCACGTCTGCGCCAGTATTTATTTGGACTAGTATTTTTTGGTTTTGGCGTATATGAGTTTAAAAAGAATGATCCGCTTGAGGCATCAGTTTATCTCACAGCCGGCTTGGCCTTCATTTTTAATAATCTCATCGGAGAACCGAAGCTTGTCGCCTATAAGAAACCCCTGACAATCGCAACATGGGTATTGATAATCGCTGCATCTATCATCTTTCTCTACGTTTTGCAGTTTAAATTCTTATAACCACCTGAGGAAAATCGACTACTGTATTTTCGCTATTTGCGTAATTTCGCACTACCCGGAAGAACGTGAATAAGAACAGGATATATTGGTCATTGCAAATTGGAGGATGGACGATTTACGCTATTTTTTCCATTGTTTCCTGGTACGACGCGTATGGTACACTGACGCCGAGACGTGTGATATTTTTTGTTCTGGAGGCGCTGCTTTGCCTGATGGTATCGAACTGGTTCAGGTTGCTGATGAAGCGATATCGATGGCTCTCATTACCAATTCCAAAATTGATACCGAGTGTTTTCTTGTCAGTTTTCGCAATGGCGTTGCTTGTCTACCTGGTCGGAAATCTGCCGATCACGTTTATTCTTGGCAAGATATTCGAGCCCATTACAACATTAAACGTTAACGTAGCGCTGAGTATTAGTCAGATCCTTGGGCAATCTTTTGTTTATGCATTCCTGTTTTTCTTGTGGACCGTTTTCTATTTCACTTTTCATTATTTCGAACGGTATAACGCATCGCTAAAGTATGATGCCACAATGATTGAGATCGAGCTCAATAATCTGAAATCCCAACTCAATCCACATTTTATTTTCAATGCGTTAAACAGTATCCGCGCCTTAGTTGATGAGAATCCCACGAAATCAAAACAAGCTATTAATCAACTCTCAAATATTCTGCGGAGCAGTCTTGCGTCCGACAAAAAAGGCCTGACAAAATTCGGCGATGAATTAAAAATTGTAAAAGACTACCTTGGACTTGAAAGTATTCGTTTCGAAGAAAGATTGAGGACCGAGTTTGATATTCATCCGGATTCTCAAAAATTCCTGGTACCACCTTTGATGATACAAACATTGGTCGAAAACGGAATCAAACACGGAATTTCGAAACTTACTCCTGGTGGCGTGATTCAACTAAAAACATTCGTTGACAATAATTCCCTGAAAATACATATACGGAACAGTGGTCAATTGATCAATGGAACCAAAAGAAGCAAAGGTGGCTTAGGTCTTAAGAACACCGTACAAAGGTTGAAACTTCTTTACGGTGATGAAGCCTCTTTCCGAATTGTAAATGAAAAGGATAATTTCGTACTTACAGAACTGGTAATCCCACAAAACAAAACACATGAGAGCATTAATCGTAGATGATGAGCGTCTGGCGCGCAAAGAATTGATGAAGTTACTGGAGGATCATCCAAGTATAGAGGTAGTCGGCGAAGCTATGAACGCTGACGAAGCTACTCAGATGGTAAATGAATTAAACCCTGACTTGCTTTTTTTGGATATTCAAATGCCTGGAAAAACAGGATTTCAGTTACTGGAAGAATTGGATTCTGTTCCCCTGGTGGTTTTCACGACAGCCTATGACGAGTTTGCGCTTAAAGCTTTTGAAGTAAACGCACTGGATTACCTCTTAAAACCGATACAACCCGAAAGGCTTGCAGAAGCGGTTGCAAAATTAGCTGATAAAGAGCGCGCAAAGAATGCTGCAATCAGGGGACCGGAAAAGAAATTAGGCTTAAGCGATCAGGTATTTGTGAAAGATGGCGATCGTTGTTGGTTTGTAAGTCTGACCAACGTTAGACTATTTGAATCGGATGGAAACTATATCAAGGTATATTTTGATAATAATCGTCCAATGATTCATAAGTCTTTAAATGCGTTAG
>CAMLER010000243.1 GCA_946478915.1 uncultured Chryseolinea sp. | reverse complement strand
TTAACAAGTCTTATACTACGTCACTCCCCTCTATCCACCTGGGCGCAGGAGTATATAATGGAGAAATATTGGCGGATGCGAAAGTAAGTCTCCCGTTGAGGATGATGAACCGGCATGGGCTGGTGACGGGCGCTACCGGATCTGGAAAGACAAGAACATTGCAGTTGATTGCAGAAGAGCTTTCAGCGGCTGGTGTACCAGTATTCATGCCAGACATGAAAGGCGATCTTTCCGGTATGGCGAAGGAGGGGGTGGCAAATGACAAAATTAACGAACGGGCTCAAGCTATTGGTGTTCCTTTCATACCTAGCGCTTTTCCTGTTGAATTGTATTCACTCAGCGGAAAGCTGGGTGCCCAAATGAGGGCAACTGTTACGGAATTCGGTCCAGCACTACTTAGCAAGATTCTCGAATTAAATGATACGCAGACGGGTGTATTAAACATCCTGTTCAAATATTCTGACGACAAGAAACTTGGCATCGTGGATTTTGATGATCTGAAGAAAGTTTTAAACTACCTAACGGAAGGGCCAGGCGCGAGAGAAATAAAGGAGGATTACGGTAAAATTTCTCCTGCAAGCGCTTCCACTATTCTAAGAAAAATTGTGTCGCTGGAGCAACAAGGGGTAAACCAGATATTCGGTGAGACCTCATTTGATATCAATGATCTGTTTGACCGAGTCGACGGACGCGGTGTGATCAGTATCCTAAACGTTGCGGATATTCAGAATCAGCCAGCTATCTTTTCCACCTTTATGCTGGCTCTTCTCGCAGAACTTTACCAGCGTTTGCCTGAGGCGGGCGACCTTGATAAACCAAAGCTGGTCTTTTTTCTGGACGAGGCGCACTTGTTATTCAAGGACGCCCCCAAAGCTTTCCTGGATCAAATTGATCAGGTGATCAGACTTATCCGGTCAAAAGGTGTCGGAGTTTTCTTTTGTACGCAATTGACCCAGGATATACCAGCCGTTGTGCTGGCACAACTGGGCAACAGAGTACACCATGTGATCCGTGCTTTTACACCAAATGATGTTAAGGCGTTGCGCGAGACCGTAAAGACTTTTCCTTCATCTGATTTTTATGAGATGGAAAAACAATTCACGCAACTCGGGACGGGACAGGCTTTCATAACGGTTTTAAATGAAAAAGGAATACCTACTGAAACAGTTGTGACGCATTTGAGACCGCCGGCATCGGTGATGGGCCCTATGAGTAGTGATGAGTACAATAGAACGATGGAGGCATCTGACTTGTATCGCAAATACAAAGAAGCTGTAAATCCCCAAAGTGCCTTCGAGTTGCTCGAACGCAGGATGACTGAACAGCAGGAGGAGGCCACGCAGGCGACCAAACCAGCTTCCAAACGGGAGGAAAAATCTACATTTGATCAGGTATTGTCATCGCCAGTTGCCCGGCAGGTAGGGCGGGAGTTAGTTCGTGGTGTATTTGGTGTACTATTCGGCAAGACGCCCCGACGGAGCAGTAAAAACCGAGGTTTCTTTTGATTCTTTTTCAGAAATATTGGTTGGCAAGAAGTTTTCAGGGTCGCATATGGGACAAAAAACTGACTATGATTAGTCCTACTTTGTCTGTTTGCGATTTTTAAAGGAGGCGACAGGGAATAGGGAATTAGGTGCTCACTTTGCGACGCGATACTTGTTCCTTATTCCTTTTTTTCTAATTTGACAAGGCAGGATGAGGCGGTATTTCTCAGCGGAATTTTAGTTTGGGGATGCGCGTTCCATTGTAATATGCAACTCGTCGAAAAAACATAAAATACCCTGATTTGGCCTCAATTTGGCCTCTTTTTGAACGACGTAAGCGCTGCAATTTTAGTGGAAGTTGACAAAAACCCAGTCTGTTTTTTGTATCTTGCATACTAATTAAAGCACCTCTCATTACTCGTGATTAGCTGAATTTCCTCTCCAGCGAATTCACACAACCGCCCCGTACTGAACGCTTAACTACTTGTGGATATGTTCGCATGGCGGATTTTAATTGTCTTCAACCTGCTTGCATACTTTCATGTATGTAACATTTCTGCTGCCAAAGCCCAATCGCCGTTTACGAAGAATGGGACTATCGATGCGCGCGGGTGGGATTTTTCGAATCGACTACCATTAAAGGCTGAATGGATGTTTGTGGAAAACAAGCTTCTTAATCCAGACGGAATTAGTTCAAGGGAAGGACGGCCCGTGTTGTTTCCGTCTTTATGGAATGATATGCGATCAGGCGGGCGGGGAACGGGCTGTGCAACGTATTGGCTAACTGTCGTAGTGCCGCCGGGCTTAAGCAATTGGTCTTTCGAAATCCCGCCGATGAATAACAGCTATAATTTTTGGGTAAACGGCAAGCTTATTGCGTCTGCTGGAGTTGTTGGCGATAGGGCCGAAGATTCCAGTCCACAATGGATCTATAAGGTTGGCGAATACTTTGCCAAGACTGATACTTTGAATTTAGTGTTGCAGATTTCAAATTACCATCACTACAAAGGAGGCGCATCCCGTGCAATATATTTGGGTAAGGCCGAGCCGGTACGCGCTCATTTCAATTGGGCAATTGGTAGCAGCATTGCCGAAAGCATTATCCTTTTTTCTTCGGGGTTGTTATTTCTATTTTATTATTACTACCGGTTGAACCGCAAGCACGCCGTTCTTTATTTTGCGTTGTTATGCTTGACCTGGTCGATACGCGCCGTTTTCTCTAACGTTTATCCTCTTGCATGGATGTTTCCTGGAATAGACTGGGAATGGTCAGTCAAGACCGAATACATAAGCTTATTTCTTATGGTCGTTTGGGCTGCATTATTTTTTCATGAGTTATTTAGTGACATCAGTAACGCTTTACTCACATATCTTGCTGTAGCCCTTAATGTATTCTTCATAATATTTACGTTGCTTACACCGGCAATCATTTACACGCGATGGATATCAATTTACCTCTCGGTGGCTGTGTTTGTAATATTATACGGGGTCACCATTATCGTTCAAGCACTGATTTTTGAAAAGGAGGGATCGTGGTTCTTAATGGGGAGTATTTGGATCGGTATTGTTTTGTTTGCGTACGACATTGCTGCCTATCACATTTCATTCCCCTACAATTTAGCCTTAATGAACCTTGGCTACATCCTGATTTTTGCGCTCACAACGGTAGGGATGCTTTACCATATTGGCGTTCTCAAAACGAAAAATTTGCGTGGTGATTCTATGACGATGCAAGATATTTATGGACGATGAAAAAATAATGTCTAAACCTACAAATTACTACTTACTACTTACAACTTACAACTTACAACTTACAACTATTTCTAAAAGTCCGGATCCAGCCCGAGCCGATCACGCATCTCCTTTAGCAAGGAATTTTTCTCAAGGAGGTATTCAAACTTATCCCGCGGCGTGTATAACATTTGTTTCTCTTCCGACTCCTTCAATTCACCAACGACCAAAATACTGTTGTTCTTTAGATGCATGCGCAGATAACCAATTAAATCGGACTTGAAATTGGATAAAAGCGTTTCCTGGACCGTGCTTAACAAATGAATGATGACCTGATTTTCACGAATTTCATACGGCTGTGAAAGCAGCTGGAATTCTGCCTGGAATTTTTTTCGCTGTTCCGCAAAGTCAGTCCAGACCAAATGGAGCTGCTCGGCAGTAAACGATTCATTTATATCAGGTTTGACTTCTGCTGCCTGCGTTGTCGTCTCAACAGATTTACTTTTAAGAAAATCCGTAAGCTTGATGGTACTTTTGGATGGTTGTTTTACAGATGGCTTATCCGATTTCGGCAGTGAGGGAACAGGCGGTTCCAATTCCATTTCTGCTACCGCAGCTTCCTGCGCGTCGGAATGTCCATTCGTTCTTTTTGACCGGGATGCGGAAGGTGTTATAGCCGGTGGGATATCATCCCGGGAGGGATGTCTTACGCTATCGCTTTTTTTTTTAATCCCTCGCTTGGCAGGTCCACTTCCTCTGGGTGTAGTATAGCCGTGACGTTAGCCATCTTCATCAGCGCAAGTTCAACGCCTAGTCGCTGATTCTTCAAAGTCTTGTAATTGATGTCACATTGGTTTGCAATGTTGAGCCATGTGAGCAGAAGAGAAGGAGGGGCTGACAGAGCCTGATGCGCGTATTTTTTTTTCACGCTTTCCGGTACCTCCATCAGATTAGTCGTTCTGGCATCCTGGGAAACCAGAAGGTTTCTCAAATGCTCACTCAGGCCTACAATGAAATTATGTCCATCGAAACCCTTTCGAAGTATTTCGTCAAACAGCAGGAGCGGTTGCGAATGGTTTTGGCTTAACAGCGCATCGACTATGTCGAAGTAGTAATCATAATCAAGGATGTGCAGATTTTTGAGAGTCGACTTGAAAGTGACTTCTTTACCCGCAGCATACGTGACCATTAAGTCGAAGATGGAAAGCGCATCGCGCAGTGCCCCATCAGCCTTTTGCGAAATGAGATGTAGAGCTTCCTCTTCTGCTGCAATACCTTCCCGCTCAGCAATTTTTTTCAGATGATTGGTTATATCGCTGATTTGGATGCGGTTAAAATCAAAGATCTGGCAACGCGATAAAATCGTGGGTATTACCTTGTGTTTCTCGGTCGTGGCCAGGATAAAGATTGCGTACGATGGTGGCTCTTCCAATGTCTTTAAGAACGCATTGAACGCCGCGTTGGAAAGCATGTGCACTTCATCGATGATGTATACTTTAAACTTCCCGAATTGAGGTGGATAACGAACCTGTTCAATGAGGTTTCGGATATCTTCCACGGAGTTGTTTGAAGCGGCATCCAACTCAAAAATGTTTAGGGAGTTCGTTTCCGCTTTCTCGTCGAACCCATTGATGAGACGCGCAACAATGCGCGCACAGGTTGTCTTACCCACACCTCTCGGACCACAGAACAGGAGAGCCTGGGCCAGCTTATTACTATCGATGGCATTTTTTAAGGTGGTAGTGATGTGCTCCTGACCCACAACCTCATCAAAACCGGAAGGCCGGTATTTTCGCGCAGAGACAACAAAATTTTCCATCTGCTGCAAGATATGGTTTGAGGGTTAAAGTTTAAAGTTCGGAGATCAAAATAAGCTGTCAGCTGACAGCTATCAGTCAACAGCTTTAAGTTTAACACTTTGGATGTTAGGGCGTAAACAGTCTGTATTTAATGTGATTTTGAGGAAAAAATTTTGGTGGCTAACCAGGCCCCAGCTAGGGTGCGAATTTTTTAGAGTTTAAAGCTTAGTGTTATGATTAGAATGGTTCGAAGAATCTTTGAAAGATAATCTATGGACGATTCCGGAGGCACGGTTGTGAAAAGGTGTGTCAACGTGCTTAACTCGCCGTGTAGGAGCTTTAGCTTTTTACCAGGGGCTGGCTAGCGCTTTTTATTGAAATGATCCAGCTTTTTCATAGTATAAGGTGCTGTCGTTCCGTGGATAAAAATGGAAAGCACGATGACGGCTCCAACGATTGTCCATAACAGGTGCCCGGAAAAAAAATTCTCGTGTTGAAGCGCATAAGACAGATAAAATAGAGAACCTATTCCTTTAATCCCAAAGAAGCTGATGGCCGTTTTTTCTTTGGTATGCAAGCCATTACCCATCATTGCCACCCAGGAAGCGGCTGGTCGAATCACAAAAATGCAAAGCATGGCAAAGAGGATGATTGTCCATGAAATGTTACTTGATAGGCCATGGATAAAGACTCCACCAAAAAGAATAAGAACGACGGCAAGAAGAATGCGTTCAATCTGATCTGTGAATGAATGCATTTTATGATGGTAGTCATGATTCAGTTCATAGTTTCGTATGGTAATTGCAGCAATAAAAACGGCAACAAATCCATATCCATGAAGCATTTCCGTTATGCCATAGGTGATCAATGTAGCACATATCGCGACGAATCCATCACGGACCTTAAGATCCATTTCCCTTGACACCTTGAAAATCAGCAACGCCAGGATCCTACCTATAACAAATCCAGAGACCAATCCGATTAGAATCTTCAATAGCAGGTCATTTGCGAACCACCGTTGGAAACTGAAATCTTTTGATGAAAGTTGAATAGCGAGAAAAGTGAAAGGAAACGCCATTCCATCGTTCAGTCCTGCTTCAGCTGTGAGAGAAAACTTGATGTTGTCCTTCTTTTCTTCCATGGGTGGGCCCACCTGAACATCCGAGGCGAGAACAGGATCAGTAGGAGCAAGTACAGCGGCGAGAAGCAGTGCTTCCGGAAGGCCAAGGTTGAACAGCCATTTGCCGAGCAAGAACATGGCACCGATACTAAACAGCATCGTAATGCTAACCAACCTTAGCGGTATCCGCCACTGGCGGAAAGAGAATGGCTGATCGATCTTTAAGCCAGTTGACATTAGCGAAATAATGACAAACATCTCAGTGACACGAAGTAAGTTTTCATTGTTGATCAGCGGATCCGGAATTGGAAGTTTGTCTGTAAAGGAATAAAGGATCGCTCCAGCGGACACATAGACAATTGCGTAAGAAATATTTGTTCGTTGAGTAAAATAAGGCACCCAAGCCATGCCTAAGGCTGCAATTCCTATAACAGTAATTAAAAAGAGATACGAATCCATTAAGGAAAAACAAATAGGCTATAGTATGATAATAACCTTAGCATGCGCTTTATGTTTCTAACGGGTCGGGCACGTGCTGCCTCGGAGGCGTTGTGAACTTTTTTCCTTTTATATTTGTCATCCTACGCAGGTTAAAGCTGTTAGCTGACGGCTGGTAGCTGACAGCTTTTTATGGGGCCGACCGGTTTTGACAGGATGTGTGATAACGTGTGTAAGCATGCAGGCTCATGGAATGAGAGCCTTGAAAGATAGTTCCAAACCATACTTGGCGAGTCTAACTACGCCATGGCTGCTTAATTTATCCGATAGGATAGATTAGCCTCGTCCCGATAAGATCGGGAAAGCCATCATCGCTCAGCGCTGACGTCCTGCAGGTGCTGGATAGCGGTGTCGTTTTGCAGAGCTGCTCCGCGTGATGTTGCTAAGCGCGGATAAGACACAGCAACTAAGGGAAAGCTTAGGGTGTCACCTCCCTTGCTTCGCCCTCTGAAGCTTTAGCGTAGGAGGGCTTTCTTCGAAAAATCAAAGTTGACTAAGCATGTAGAAAGTACGGGATTAACTTCTCTGGACCAGAGTTCGATTCTCTGCGGCTCCACCTTCGCCCGCCGAAGCGACGCCTCGTCGCGCAGGCGGGTTTTTTATGTTTGGGCTTTGCTGTGTGAATCAATCATCCACGGAGCTACGCAGACGCAGTTGATTTCCAATAAAATCGAATCAAACCCTTAAAATCGTAATGATTTTAGGGGTTTTTGTTTTTAA
>CAMLER010000242.1 GCA_946478915.1 uncultured Chryseolinea sp. | reverse complement strand
GTTCCGGCCACCAGAGATAGTCGACCTGTTGAACTCACAACATTCACAGTGTTAAAGGACAAATACAAAGCTTTTGATTTTGAACGATATCTTAAAACCGGTTCGGGTCGTGCTATAATGTACAAGCGTTTAGTTTGACAGCGCCCGCCGAAGCATGTCTCATGTGCAGGCGGGCTTCGCCCACATGCCAATCTATAAAAGCATATCGTTGTGCCCATCATGCTACGCTATGTCAATTAAATTTGGGAGGTAGGCCGAAGCATGTCTCATGCGTAGGTTGGCTTCGCTTTTCACCGATACGTACATTCTTTGAAGAGTATATTTAATCATTACGGATAGGCTAGGCAATATAGGTTTGTGATCACGACGGTAAATGCGTCACTAAATACCATTTGTCAATTCAAACATATTTTTTGGCCTTTGATGACCTTGAGTTACACGATTGGTAACCGTCAATGTAATTAAGTTTGCGTACAGCCCTATCGATATACATTTTCGCCCATTCGAAATATATTGATTGACTGCAGGCGTTGATGTGTAAGTTCGATTCACTTTCAAGCCCCTAGTTTTATTGACGGAATGGTGATGATTTTTTTGAGACACGCTTGTGTCATGTGTATTTTTTTGCTAATCGTACTTTCCTGTAGCATGGAAATCTTACCGAAAGAGTATAGCCATGCTGAGATGGTCAAAATCCTAAGAAAATATCAGAAACAATCCTACAGGCATGATAATCCCTTTACCCCTGATGCCAGGCTGTCGCATTTGGATTCGCTATTGAGATTATCAGATAATTTATCGGGAGAAATCAGATATAATAATTATCTCAAAGCAATTACCTTGTTGGAAGTCGGAAAGGAAAAGGAATCCATTAAGATATTGGGTCGCCTTGCGCAGGAGGGCACGCAAGGTACGGCTAGGGTTATGAAGGACCTCGCTATGGCGCATTTAAGAGAAGCCGAACGTTCGAACTGTGTCACCCATCATGCTTCAGCATCGTGTATCATGCCGATCCAGGGAATGGGAATACATAAAAATCGTAACGGTTCAGAACAAGCAATTGAAATCTACCAGGAATTGCTTCGGAAGGATCCGTCCGACCTTGAGTCAAGATGGCTTCTCAATATTGCATTCATGACGTTAGGAGAATACCCTGATCGCGTACCCCCGGAGTTTCTTATTCCGAATATGGAAATGGATTCCGGTTACCCACTTGCTCCATTCGAGGACATCGCCGGCGATCTTAAATTAAACCACAAAAGCATGGCGGGGGGTAGCATCACGGATGATCTTAACAATGATGGATATCTGGATATTGTCATATCATCATGGGGGTATGGAGATAAAATGCAATATTTTAAAAACAATGGTGATGGTACCTTCAGCAATCTCTCGAAGAGTTCCGGACTGAGCAGTATCACCGGCGGATTAAATATTCTTCAGGCAGATTATAACAACGATGGGTTCACCGACATATTTGTTTTGCGCGGTGCATGGAAGCGGCAATTCGGCAGGGAACCTAATTCCCTCCTGAGAAATAACGGCGACGATACCTTCACTGACGTCACCATTCAAAGTGGATTGCTTTCTTTTCATCCTACTCAAACCGCAACCTGGAATGATTTTAATAATGACGGATGGCTGGATCTTTTCATTGGCAATGAAACTAATCCAGCCGATTCCGCACAACACCCTTGTGAACTCTTTCTGAGTAATCGCGATGGCACATTTACGGAAATTGCTGCCGCATCAAAGGTTGATGTCGTCGCATTTGTGAAGGGAGTCACGTCAGGAGATTTTAATAATGATGGATGGCAGGATATATTCTTATCCACTTTGGATGGCGGGAGAAAACTTCTCAAAAACAACGGTGTGAGTGGGGGTCAGCTTACCTTTGAAGACGTCTCGATCCAGGCAGGCTTGGATGAGGTCGAAGCCAGTACTTTTACCACGTGGTTTTGGGATTATAACAACGATGGCTGGCTTGATATTCTGGCAGTAGACTATTCTTTCGAAAACTCACTGGCATATTATGCGGCGACTGAGAAATTGAAAAATGGTAAAAACAATTCTGGGCGAATCCTCTTGTTCCGCAACAATCATAATGAAACCTTTACGGAAGTGGGACGGGATACGGGTCTCGACAGGGTGGTGTTTTCAATGGGAGGAAATTTTGGGGACATCGATAATGACGGGTTTCTTGATATATACATGGGTACCGGAAACCCAAGGTATCAATCGTTAATACCCAATAAGATGTTTAAAAATGTGAATGGAGAAAAGTTTGTCGATGTAACTTCTTCTGCGAGAGTTGGTCACTTGCAAAAAGGTCACGGCGTTTCTTTTGCTGATTTGGATAACGATGGTGATCAGGACATACATATTCAGATGGGAGGTGCATATCCAGGGGATGCATTTCATAATTCTCTTTTCTTAAACCCGGGTCAAAACACGAACAACTGGATTGGGATTTTGCTGGAGGGAAAAGAGTCTAACAGATCGGCAATAGGGACGCGAATAGCGATTACGTTAAATGACGGCGGGAAAAAGAGAAAAATCTATCGCGATGTTAATTCCGGCGGTAGCTTTGGTTCGTCGCCGCTAAGGAGTGAGATTGGTCTTGGAAGTGCCAACGGAATTGAGTCGATCGAGGTGCGTTGGGCTGGATCCAACCGGATACAGATGTATGATGATATTGGGGTTAACCAGTTCATTGTAATCAAGGAAGGGGACGAAAAGCCAGTCTCATTAGATCTAAAACGGATTACGTGGATTTTGCCAGACCGAGTTTGTTATTAGAAGGTGACGGTAGGAATTGTGCAAAACGCGTAAGGCAAAACGCAAAACGCTTGCGCACCGAAACTTTATAGAGAGAACATTTGATCTGATATTCAAGATCCTGGGTTGACCATTTTGCGCTGCGCTTCCCGTTCGTACGCTCAAGCTGTCTGCTGTCGGCTGTGAGCTGATAGCTTAATAGCCCAAAACAATTTCCAAAATGCCATTCGGAAGTTCGACGCCGCTGAAGAATAAACCTACGCATAGAACTTTGTTACGAAATCCAGAATGGTTCAGGGCAAGAGGTAAGGCGCTTACCGACAGCAACGCAAATGTCACAATGAATACGCCAACCAGTACGAGACTGAAGGCAAATGAACTGGAAAACAGTAGCAGTACAAGTGATGCCAGTGATACAATTGCACTAAATGCAAATGAAGTTGATAGCCCCAAATGCGATACCGCATTGCTCATGGGAATCGCGATTAGTCCTGAAGTTGCAAGAATGATTACAAGTATCCATTTACCTTCGGGTAGGAGTATTTTCGATTGCGAGAAGTTGTCGTAAATATGATCAGGGAGCAAGTTGAATAAGATCGTCGTAACAACGCCGACAACAATACCGAAGAATACTATCATCTCATAGCGAGATGTCCTTTTTGATTCGCGGTGTTGTTTCGCAGGTTCACTATTTCCCTTAAATAGCTTAAGGGAATTCTTTTTCAGCGCATAGCCGGAGAGTGACACCAGCACTCCTCCCAGGATAAAGGTTACAGGCGCGCCGAGCGTGTTGATGATGTCGACGATAACGGGTTCGAGGGCATAGATGAGGTTAGAAGCAATAGTCAATACAGCCATTGCGCGAGGTATCTTGTCGATTGGTGTGAACAATTCGACGGTTGAAAGAGCAGGGCTGGTAAATATACTCATGCCGAACAACCAGAAAATGATCAGGAAGGGGAAAATCCATCTGAAAGTGTCATTCGGATTCGAAATTAACCCAAAGGCTACTGCCATAAAAATCATAGCGGCGAAACTAATACCAGCTGTTATGATGGGAATTCTATGACCTTTCGTAAAGCGATATTTATCGCCGAACCTTCCAGCGATCGGAGGTGTAACAACCAGTATTATCCCTTGCGCAATCAGAAGGAAGAAGGATAAGTTTTCGAATCGGTATGCCTTCAAAAGAATTGGCTGGTAGTTGTAATAGGCAATCCATCCGATAATAATTGAAGAATAAAGCGCGGCCAGGCTTAATAGCTGTGGCCATTGTATATCGAGGGTACCTTCAGAGCTTTTGTCCGTCAGGGAACCGGATAACGTTGTATCCATAAGGAATTAATGAACTTGTACGTTGCTAAATGATCAAAAAATGCTGGCCGGTCCAGTGCTTAAAATGCTTGTTAAAATATCGGTCGCGTGGATGTGTTAATATGAAAATCGCTAATTATCAGTAGGATAACAATGAATTGTCGATTAGCGAACCTCCCGAAAGTTAAATTGCGCTGCTATCAGCCGGATTTTCTGCCGTTCAACTCAACTCATTTTTTGATGCTATTCCCTTTTCCCAGCAGTCAAGATTATAGTTGGTTGTCTCCGCAATGCCCACCAACGCCTCATGCGTTAAGAAAGCCTGATGACTGGTAATCATCACATTTTGAAAGGTCATCAAGCGGGCAATGACATCATCCTGAAGGATCTGGTCGGAGTGGTCCTCAAAAAATAACCCGTTTTCTTCTTCATAGACATCAATTCCGAAGGCGCCTATCTTGCCGCTTTTCAATGCTTTAATTACTTCTTTCGTATCCACCAACGCCCCGCGACTGGTATTGATCAACATTACACCTTCCTTCATGAACCCGATGCTGTCGGTGTTTATGATGTATTTTGATTCAGGGGTCAAAGGCAGGTGCAATGTGATAATATCTGCCCTCTTGCAGATCTCTTTGTAATCAGTATACGTGACGTTGTACTTCTTCTTTAGTTCATCGTTCTCGTAAGGATCGTAGGCCAGTATATTGCAATTGAATCCATGCAATATCCTTATCAATACACTGCCGATTTTTCCGGCCCCTAATACACCCACAGTCTTGCCCGACATATCAAAACCCGTTAGTCCGTCAAGGGAGAAATTCAGGTCGCGGACACGGTTATGTGCCCGAATCAATTTTCTATTTAGTGCAAGCATCAACGCGACGGTGTGTTCTGCAATTGCAGCTGGCGAGTATTCCGGAACGCGGGCTACGCGTATACCCAACTCGTTGGCAATTTTCAAATCAACATGGTTGAACCCCGCTGAACGAAGCGCAAGGTAACGAACGCCATATTCTTTCAATTTCGCCAGGACGGATGCCGATGCGTTGTCATTCACAAAAATGCAGACGGCATCCGATCCCTGTGATAAACTGGCCGTCTCCTCTGATAGACGAGCTTCGATAAAGCGAAGGGTGTGATTTCGACAATGTTGCTCGAGATATTTTCTGTCAAACTTGTGGGCGCTATAAACTGCTACTTGCATGCGCCCCAAGTTATGACTTCAATGAAAAATCACCAACAATCAATTCTATTTGATTCCGAATTGTGCAGTGATCTGAGCCCGCAATCTTAGTTTCCGAAAGGCGGTTTGTTGTTCCTCCATACCATCAGCGGCCATTGACTCGGTTTTATACAGCACGTTTGCGCGCACCTGTGGCAACGGTTGCACTGGATCCTGATCCCAATCCCTCACCATGATCGGTTTGCCAATTTCGGCACCAATTGATTTTAAAAGGGTAGACGCTTTCGATTGTGCTGCCTGAAGTGCCTTCACTTTTAAATCGATTTTAAATTTCTCCATGTCTGTGTGATGAAGCCTTGTCAGGTCCAGTTGATACACTTTCACTGGCTCAATCTTTTCCAGGAATTTTTCAAGTTCCGCCGCGCTTGTAAGTTTTATTTCATAGGATTTTTCCCGGAACGCATCTTTGTCGCGTCTGCGGATTTTGTCCAGCGATGATCCGGCGTCAGCCAGGGTAAGATTTTTACGATCGATGTTAGCGGCCTTCACAGCGTCCAAAAATTGCTTATCCAGCTTTTCAAGAGCCACCTTTGACCGGTTTTCTTCAAATTCCTTAAGCTTTATAAAAAGGAAGATTTCGTTAGGTTCCACTTCCATTTCTGCAGAACCGGTGACTTCAATGTAATGTTCACCTTTAAAGACATCCTGTCCCAGCGATACTGCTGACGTCAACAAGAATAAGAGAATCGCAATGTTAAATCGCATAATTGATTTTAGTTTTTTTCTTTGACACAAAATTCTTGCCCAAAGTGCAAACAGCCTTTAAAGAGTCTCTGAAAATTTCGTTGACCAGCGTTCCAAACCCTCAAACCTTTAAATCATAAGACCCGGCAATACTGCACTCGAGGCAGACCTAATCAAGCAAAGCACCTTATTCCTTATTTCCTGTTCCACCGCCAACATATACCTTATACCTTTATACCTTATACCCCTTCTTTTCCCCCAAATTTGTGTAAATCTAACTGTAACCTTTGGGACGCAGTCCGGTAACTAACACGAAACTGACAAAAAGCATAAGCTCGGATGACAGATGAAATGATCATGGAAGCCGTCAAAAACGGCGATCTACAGCAGGTATCATTGCTTTTTGAAAGATATCATAAACGCATTTATAATTTCCTGGCCCGCATGACGATAGATCGTGATCTGGCGGAAGACCTGACGCAAAACGTCTTTCTGAGGATTATAAAGTACAAGAATAGTTACCGCGAAGGAATGCGTTTTCAATCGTGGATTTACCAGGTAGCCAGAAATATTTTCTCTGACCACTATCAGGCACATAAAAATAAATTTTCTGACTTCGTAACTGTGGACAAGATCAGCGACAATGTACCGGACAGCCAGGAAGCCTACGATCGGGAGGAGCAGGAAAAACTATTGACGCGATCGATGGCGCTACTTACGGATGAGCAAAGAGAGCTGTTGATACTGACGAGGTTTCAGCACATGAAATATGAGGATGTCGCAGTGATTATGGATACGACCGTTGCAAATATCAAGGTGAAAGTTCACCGGGCTATTGCCAAACTACGGGAACACTATTTTGAACTTGAAAAGATTTAAGACACGATGGATACCGGGAATCTGGAAGGAAAAATTATCGACTATATCGACGGGCGGTTGAGCGATAAAGAAAAGGCGGAAGTTGAACAGGAGCTGATGCGCAACAACAAAGCTTTTACGATGTACGAGCAACTTAAAGAAGTAATACAGGCAATGGATCATGCTGAAAAGCTTGAGCCATCGTCGAATCTAAAAACGCGATTCGAAGAGTCGCTTCGCGCGGAAATTGCCTCGTCTCGTTCTGCTAAAGTAGTTGTTTTTCAATCCTCATTTTATCGCGTCGCTGCAGCCATTGCTTTACTGATAGTGGGAGGGGGGATAGGATTTTGGATCAGCAAACACAACGACCAGCGCCAAGAATTACAGGCGCTCGCAAAGGAAATGGAAGCCACCAAGCTCATGATGATGTCGCTTATAAGCAATCAGCAATCCGCGAGCCAGCGGATACAAGGAGTAA
>CAMLER010000241.1 GCA_946478915.1 uncultured Chryseolinea sp. | reverse complement strand
AAAGCTATGTTGCTACCCTGTGAAGGATACATTTGGTTATCGATACTGTTACGCGACAGGGTGGTATTGAAGGTCAATGCATAGGAAGAGCAATCGCTACAACCCAATCCATAGTCGATATTCTTAAGCGTATAGACGGCATAACCCAACGAATTTGTGAGGGTAAAATAGTTGTCTGGCCATTCCAGGGCGCGACCCAAGCCAACAGAAATATTGTCGGCTTTAAGCTTGGAATTCAAATCGTTATAGCTTTTTGCGCCCACACCAGCATATCGAGACTGGGAATGTACATAGCTAATACTGAGCGAATGTGGTTTCCGTCCACCTAACCAGGGCTCAGAGAATGAGGCGCTATAACTTTGAAAAGATCGACCGTTTGCCTGAAGTCTTAAAGACAAACGCTGTCCATCGCCGCGAGGCAACGGATTCCATTCCTTAAGATTGGGAACATTGCGCAGGGAGAAATTATTAAACGTTAGCCCAAGGGTACCCACGAAGCCATAATATCCTCCCCAACCGCCAGATAGTTCCACCTGGTCGTTAGACTGTTCTTCAACCTGCCATTCTATGTCCACGGTTCCTTCGTTAGGATTTGGAGAAAGTTGTTGGTTGATAGTTGCAGGATTAAAATGTCCAAGCTGACCAAGTCTCTGTTGGGTTCGAATAATATCCGACCGTCTAAACTTCTGCCCCGGAATCGTACTCAGCTCCCTGCGGATAACGTGGTCGCTGGTTCTGTCATTTCCTGAAATAGTAACTTCATTGATCGTTGCTTGCTCTCCTTCGAAAATACGTATCTCAACATCGATAGAATCTCCCTCAACAGCAACCTCTACGGCGTTTGGCCTGAAGAACAAATATCCATCATCCATATACAGGCCACTAATATCCATTCCTTTTGGATTGAACTGAAGCTTCCTTTCAAGGAGTTCCTTGTTGTAAACGTCTCCCTTATTGATGGCCAGTACAGTGCTCAATTGCCTGTCATTGTATACATAGTTTCCTGTCCAGATGATATTTCTGAAGTAGTACTTAGGACCTTCGCTGACCTTGAAGTCGATATTGATTGTATTCTTGTTGTTTGCGTATACCGTATCCGATATGAGTTCTGCATCCCTATATCCCTTTGTGTTGTAAAAAGCGATGATATTCTTTTTGTCCTCTTCATAATCAGTCTTTATAAACTTCGATCCGCTGAAAAGATTAAGCTTAACGTTGTTATTGATGAATTCCTTCAATTCATCTGTTCCGACCTCATAACTTGAGTCGAAAAATTCCTTTGGCTTCAGGTTGAGAACTTCGCTGAGTATCGCGCGATGTATTGAGAACTTGGGACGTTCATGCGTTTTCTTCATCCGCTTCCGAAGCTTTGCATCAGAGATGGCATCATTGCCTTCGAAGGCGATTCGATTAATCTTTACTTTTGATCGTGGATTGACATTGATCTTCAATCGGATTCCCTCGCGGTTCAGTGTATCCGCTTCCTGTACGATTCTTACTTCTGCATTGAGAAATCCTTTTTTTATAAAGTATTTTTTAACACCCGTTTCCGTGTTTCGGATCATAGCATCCGTGACGATCTTGCCTCGGATTAAGTTGAGATCCTCTTTAAGACCGCTTTCCTGTGACTTTGTAATTCCTGTAAAGTAAAATCCCGTAAGGCGAGGTCGTTCAGCAAGGTTAATGTTTAAAAAAACATTAGCCCCCTCAATCCTGTCCACTTTAATGGTAACATCGCCCACCAAACCATGTTTCCAAAGGTTTCGGATTGCATTGGAGATAGCATCTCCGGGTATCTTCACTTTATCGCCGACCCTAAGACCAGTCAGCGATACCATGGCATTCTTATCTAGAACCGTGAGTCCTGTAACTTCGATTCCGGCAATGGTATATTCCTTAGGGTTGGTATAACTCAGATTAGTATCCGAAGAAGGTGCTGTCGGTCTTTCTCCCCGTCCTCTCCTGAATTGGGCAAATGAATCAAAGGCAACACAAAGGATTATCGCCACAAATAAAACTCTCTTCATTTAACTTACGGGGTTCAATTGTTCGCTCGTTTTACCAAACCTTCGCTCACGTTGTTGATATGCCCAGATGGCTTCATACAAGTGGTCCTTTCTAAAGTCAGGCCATAGTGTGGGTGTGATGTACATTTCGGTGTACGCAATCTGCCATAAGAGAAAATTGCTGACACGTAGTTCGCCACTTGTGCGGATGAGTAGCTCAGGATCTGGGATGCCCGAAGTCTGCAAATAGTTTTCAAAAAGTTGTTCATTAATTTCACTGGCTTTCAATTTTCCCTGCTCAATTTCCTGAGCGAGCGCTTTGGCCGCCCTGATAATCTCCCATCGACCGCTATAGCTTAATGCCAGTATCAACGTTAGTCCGCTATTTTTCTTCGTTTCATTAATGGCCCATTCAAGGTTTTTTTGACAGTCAACAGGCAGATTTGAAGTTTCGCCGATGGTAATCAATTTAACCTGGTTATCCATCAAAGTCTTTATTTCCTGCTTAAGCGTACTCACAAGTAGCTCCATCAGGCCATCTATTTCCGCTTTCGGCCTATTCCAGTTTTCTGTCGAAAAGGCATACAAGGTCAAATATTTTATCCCCAGTTCGCCACAGCCCTCCGTTACATCTTTCACAGCCTGAACTGCATTCTTGTGCCCAAAAATGCGCATAGCTCCTTTTTTTTTTGCCCATCTTCCATTGCCGTCCATGATGACTGCAATATGCCTGGGGAGATTATTAAAGTCGATATGCTCTTTGTAGGACTTCACGGGGGCACAAAATTAGTAAAAGATATCGGGATTCGTGGAGGACGCCTCTAAAGGAAAATGAAATGCCTTACTTATAGGGATTCGTCGGGCAGGGAATGTTATAGAAAGTTCGCGTAAGCGTGATTCCCAAAAAGTAATAATTGTCATTGTCGTTAGGATTACCGTATTGGTAGTTCTTATCCCGCGGATCACCTTTCGAAATATTGTCGAGGTGATCAAAAAATGTCTTGCGTATTCCAAACTCTAACGAGATGTACCACTTCGGATTGTAGATGTATTTAACTCCGCCTCCAAAAGGAATAGCCGCCTGGACATTGCTATATTCTTCAGTCTTTGGACCATTTCCCGATAATCCGAAAATACCGAGCCCGGCAAACAGGTATGGCGTGAACCTGACAAATCGTTTGGTCTCCCTCCAGTTCAGGAAATGATACTCCATGACTGTCGACGCTTCCAACAGAAAAACATCGAATGAAGCATTACGATTGACTGCAAAGGGATCGATCGGCTTTTCGCTTGCACCGATTTTTCCGGCCGTGACCCCTGCGCGAAAGCTTACCACTTTGCTCAGGTTGGACCGATAAAAGACTGTAGCAGCGGGTTTCGAATATTTGAAATCGTAGGTGCGAACCAGGTCACCGGTGTAGTTGAATGTACCGATACCAAATCCTATTTCAGAACGCTGAGCAAATAATGAGGTAGAAAGGACAAGAATGGTGGCTAAGGTGAGGAGAGTTTTTTTGTTTACACGATGCATTATCTGAATTTAGCCCTGTTAAAGTTTTTCCCAAGTATGTAGGTTAGTCTAAATGTCGTGACCATGTAGACGTCCTTGTCATTCTTATTGCCCCTTTTGTTATCGACAAACTCTTGCCCATACCCATCAAGCAGATCATAGGATTGCCCGTTTCTTGTAACTCTCGTTATCAGCAAATCAGGATCAACAACTTCGTTAGTCCTGTATGCCATTGCTTTGGCAAGTTCATCATCGCCGAATACACCCAGGTCTACATAGTTCTTACTAACGTCGTCAATATAGTCAGTAAACAAATACCTGAAGCCTATCTCGGCTGAGAAATCCATCGCGTCATTTAATCTGAAACGAGCGCCGATCCCCAATGGTATGGCAGCTTGTATTTTTTTATACCCTTTAATACCGCTGTTTACATCCGTGTCGGTAAGTGTCGCATTTTGTCCTTCAGTACCGAGAGGCTGCAAATCTACCCATTTACCTGCTTCTGGCAATGGATTACCATTCAAGTCGGTCTCAGGAGCAATTGCCTGTGGGTTATGAAGCAACCCGGCAACTCCCAAAAAGACGTAGGGAGTCCATTTTACGCGGCTGATGTATGTTAATGTGTTAGGATAAAGATCCAAGGATGCTACGACCGATAGTTCTTTAATTCTATTACGGAACGACAGGTTTCTCTGATATCGGTACACTGCGTTGTTCGCATCGCCCGGATCTGCGGATTCGCTATCGGATCCTCTTAAAGTACCATACATGAATGCGCCCACGATGGTGTATCTAGGGCCAAATCTATGGGAATAGGACAGCCCTATCGCGGGCCTCGTGAAGCTAATATCTGTGCTAAAACGAGTCGGCTTGGGTGCCAGGTCTCCGTAGTAGTTGAGTGCACTGACATTTATGCCCAATGTGTTGTACCTTTTTTCTTTTGCAAACCATTCCTTTTTTCCGCGATAGCTGGATATACGCTTGTTATTTTTCTTGATGGATTTTCGCTTCATTTGAGCCGAAGCCGGGTCCGAGAAAAGGCAAGCCAGAATGATTGCTGAGATGATACAGATAAACTTTCTCATTCGTTGAAAAAAAATGAAAGTTGAAAAAATGACTCCCACTAAATCATTCTTAATCAGCAAATACCATACAATGGTAACCAAAAAGATCAGTTTCTGACGTCAAGGCCCCAATTCAGCTTCTGGCGAAGCGTCTTGAAATAATGGTTGCCCTCCAACTGTACCAAATTGACTTTAAAATCTGCTTTTGAGACTTTCAGTTTTATAGTTGGATCTACGGATGCCATGCGGGAATCTAAAGACACCAGGTAACGTTTGCTCCGTCCTTCCACCTGAAAAGTGATTTCAGAGGCATCGGAGACAACGATCGGTCTCACGGTCAAATTATGAGGACTTACCGGCGTGATCACAAAGTTTCCGGACCGTGGAAAGATCAATGGTCCACCACAGCTTAAGGAATAGCCGGTAGAGCCTGTAGGGGTTGACACAATAATTCCGTCGGCCCAATAGGAATTTAAGAATTCACCATCAATGTAAGTGTGAATAGTGATCATCGCCGACGAATCCTTTTTAACTACAGTGAAATCGTTAAGCGCAAAATTCATTTGACCAAAAATATCTTTGGTTGTTTCAAGTTTCAGTAACGCTCTTTGATCGAGGGTATAAGCTCCCTGGAAAAACTTCTGCAATGCTTCTTCAACCTGATCTTTACTGATGGTTGCCAGAAATCCAAGCCGGCCCGTGTTAATTCCCAGGATTGGCACTTCCAATTTGCCGATATGGGTCACGGATTCGAGCAAGGTTCCGTCACCTCCGATGCTGATGAAAAGCTGACAATCATCCAACGCATCACCAGGATTATAAATATTAAACTGTTCCCTGGTTAACGGTGCTTTTAAATATTGGCTGAATTTAGAAGAGACAGTAAGTGTTACTTTGTTTTGGGCAAGAATTTCAAATATGCGAGCAATGAGCGGCGCTACCACACGATTGAACTCTTTTCCATGAATAGCAATCTTCATCGTCGCGTATAGGTATGGGAATATACTCCAAATCTATAACAAATTTATAGATAGCAGACGATGTCGATTACTTTCCAAAAGTTAAGTAGGTTGTATTCAGCATTAAAGGACCGAGAACAACTTTGGGAAAGGGATCAAATATCAAGATAGCGCAGTAGCATGTCGATGCGCTCTTTGTCATCTCCCATAGGCTTGGTCTCATGGTACCTTCCGATGACTTTATAGCCGAATCTTTCCAACGTAGCGACGATTCTGGACAAGTCGAGTTGGTTTATTTTCAACGTAAGTCGCAGTTTGACACTATCAAGTGGATCTTCTTTTACAATGCTGCTAAGAACTTTCGCATGATTTTCTTCAATAAGGCGACTTATTTCCGACAGCGAATAGTCAGTATGATTCATTGATAACACCAGTATACCGCCAGGCAATTGGACTGCGGCAGTCTGCGCAAATGAAGTAAGGGTATCCTGAATTGTAATGACACCACAATAGTTCTGATCCTGGTTCAGGACTGCGACCATTTGTAGTTTATTGTTGGCAGCGATTTTCAGTATGTCGTAAAAATGTGTATCGAGGTGGACATAGCAGTTTTGACCAACAAGGTCAAAATCCCGAACCTGCTTTTCTATTTCGTTAGTTTCAAGGATGATTTCTTCAGAGATAAAACCCAGTAGCTTTTCGTCATCGACCACAGGCATATATGCACAACGGAACTCCTCCATCCAGACTATTGCTTTGTGAGCATCATCTGTCCCTTTTAGAGGTGGTAACATGTGGTTGATTAAATCTTCAGCAATCATTAACGGGGCTCCATTTATTTCATATTAGTGTTAAGCAAAAAATCTTCCACAATTTCATTGAAGGTTTCCGGATGCTCCATCATAGGGGCGTGGCAACATTTATCAATAAATTTAAGTGTTGAGTTGGGAATGAGGCGATTAAATTCGTGTCCGACCATTGCAGGTGTAATAGTGTCGTTCAATCCCCAGACTAAAAGGGTCGGAATTCTAATATTGGGAATCTCCTCGGCCATGTTGTTTCGCTGAGCAGACTTTGCAATAGCCACTATTCTGAGGCATTTGGGTATACTGTTCGTGATTTCAAAGACTTCGTCGATCAATTCCTTGGTAGCAACATTGGGGTCGTAGAAGGTGTATGATACGCGTTCCTTTATGTACTGATAATTGCCGCGCTTGGGGTAGGAACCTCCCATAGAGTCTTCAAAAAGGCCGGAGCTTCCCGTCAATACCAGTTTTTTGACCTTCGATGCATTTTTCAATGTATACATCATGGCGATGTGGCCACCCAGGCTGTTTCCCATGATAATCATATTATCCAGCTTTTTTTTCGAGACAAAATCCTCTACAAATGTCCGAAGACCATCAAGACCAGCCTCCCTGATGGGCATTTCATAAATAGGTAGCATGGGGATTACTACCCTGTAATTTTTCGAGAATTTGTTGACGACCCCTTCCCAATTGCTAAGCGCACCAAACAAACCGTGCAATAAGAACAGCACCTGGCCCTCGCCTTCGTCCACAAACCTCAGCCCATTCTCTTCTTTGATCTTAATTGCCATATCCAAATAAGCGGATAATTAAGGGAAAATATTCAGAACCTAAAAATCTGACATCCTCAGGACGTCGACAAGACATCACCAATGAAAGGTAAAAAGGTGCCTACCCATCTCGTCACCTCTTTACCAAAAGTGGCAATTACAGGAAGTAGCCATGAGTCAGCAAAAGACTCTGGAAGCTTCACGTTCAGTGAATCAATTATCCAGATGATCACGCTTAGCATGAA
>CAMLER010000240.1 GCA_946478915.1 uncultured Chryseolinea sp. | reverse complement strand
AACCACAGAGGCACGGAGAAATGTACAGAGCACCCGTATCCTCTGTGTCCCTTTGCGTCTCTGTGGTGAAATTTAAATCTAATTCACAAACCTCCGAAAACTCTGCTTTAGTAACGGCACATTAAAATTGATAAGCAAACCGATACACTTATCTGCAAGCCGCAAATAGCTGATGATCTGAGCCTCGTGGACAGGAAGCAAGCACTCAATTGCTTTTAACTCCACGATAATCTCACCCTCAACCAGCAGATCGATAACATAATCTTTATTTATCAATTGGCCTCGGTACTTAAGGGGAATTACTACTAAAGGTTCTACGCGAAGGCCTCTGTTCCGAAGTTCCTTTACTAAACAGTGATGATAAATTGATTCAAGCAGACCGGGTCCCATTTCCTTGTGAACCATGATCGCTGCGTCAAGTACGACAGACGTGACATGATTTAGTTGCTCGATCGCTTGTGTACTTTTGTTCATAGCTAACGGTGTTGAAATGAAATAATAAGTTAACAAAAATCGTCACAGTAAATTCAGTTACATTATTGTTCATCTGGAAAACCTAAGGTTCGCTTCGAGTCCAAGTCTGAACAAAAGGAGACTTCCGGCTTACATCCCGGAGTACATAATGTTTTTCGTGCCCCAAATAGATTTTGAACGGCACTTTTTAACCCCATATTGTGTTGTCGCCTAGGTGGGAATTAGTACCTTTGCACCGTGAAGAACAGGAGTTTCATGCTTGTTTTGCTGATATTAGTGGCTATTAATAGCTTGTCGCTACAGCATATTTTCAAAGTCCCTGTTCTGATTGTGCATTATTTTGAACATCAGCAAAGGGGTCCGGAAATTACAGTCATTGAGTTTCTTTCCATGCATTATGGGGGCAAGGACATCAACGACAACGACCATGAAAGAGATATGCAATTGCCGTTTAAAAAGGTTGATTTCAGTCAATCAGGCACAGCGCTATTTCTGAATCAACCTTCCCAATTTAATTTTTACGACTTCCCTTCAAATCAAAGATATCTCGTAACCAATTCTGAAGACCATTCCTCGAGCCATCTCGGTTCGTTGTTCAAGCCCCCTCGACTGTTTTAAGCATCCTTGTTTTCAATTATTGCAATTCGCGTAAGTGACTTGCACATCTACTCATTTCAATAATTAAAATCCATGCTTAACAGGATTATTCGCTTCTCCATAGAGAACAAGCTGATCATTTCAATCTTTATAGTTGCACTCATTGGATGGGGAACGTATGAACTAACGCGTTTGCCGATCGATGCGGTGCCTGACATTACCGACAACCAGATTCAGGTAATAACGGTTTCTCCTGCATTGGGTGCAACAGACGTAGAACGTCTGATAACTTTTCCCATCGAACAATCATGCAGCAACATTCCAGGTCTTCACAACATCAGGAGTTTTTCGCGGTTTGGTCTCTCCCTGGTTACCGTTGTTTTCAACGACGATGTAGATATTTATTGGGCTCGTCAACAGATTGCCGAACGGTTAACGCAAGTTAGAGCCACCATTCCTGAAGGGATCGGGTCGCCCGAAATGGCCCCGGTAACTACGGGTCTCGGCGAAATATATCAATACGTTATCCGGCCCAAACCTGGCTATGAACATCGCTACGACGCGATGGAGCTGAGGACAATACAGGATTGGATCGTACGAAGACAATTATTGGGTACACCTGGCGTAGCTGAGGTTAGCAGTTTCGGTGGCCGGTTGAAACAGTATGAGATAGCAGTACGAACGGACAACCTCAAGGCTTATGGAGTCACCATCACAGATATTTTCAATGCCCTTGAAGACAACAACGAAAATACTGGTGGCGCTTACATTGAAAAGGGGCCGACCGTATTATACATCAGAACAGAGGGCCTGACCAAAGGAGTTTCGGATATTGAAAAGATCGTCGTGAAACGACTTTCAAACGGCATCCCTGTTCTCATGAAAGACGTTGCTACGATAGGGCTAGGCTACGCGACGCGTTACGGCGCCATGACCTTCAATGGCCAAATTGAAGTGGCTGGAGCAGTGGTGATGATGCTCAAGGGCGAAAATTCATCCTCCGTCATTAAAAATGTAAAGAAGAAGATCGCCGAAATACAACAGACTCTTCCCGAAGGTGTCGTCATTGAGCCATTCCTCGACCGCACCAAAATGGTGAACAATGCCATTAAAACCGTTCGAACAAATCTCATCGAAGGAGCCCTAATTGTGGTATTTGTATTGGTGTTCTTCCTGGGAAATCTCCGTGCCGGTTTGATAGTTTCTTCAGTGATCCCATTATCGATGCTTTTCGCCATTATACTCATGAACGAATTCGGAGTAGGTGGAAACATCATGAGCCTGGGCGCAATTGACTTCGGTCTTATAGTCGATGGTTCAGTCATCATTGTCGAGGCCATCCTTCATCGCTTCCATCACTCCAAACAATTTGCAACGGTTGGCTTGCTCAATCAGCAACAGATGAACGCTGAGGTGGAACGTTCCTCGGGATCGATGATTAAATCCGCCGCATTCAGTCAGATCATAATTCTTGTTGTTTACATACCGATATTAACATTAGAGGGAATCGAAGGCAAGATGTTCAAGCCGATGGCCTACACGGTAGCTTTCGCTATACTGGGCGCTTTTCTTCTTTCCATTACATACGTTCCTATGGTAAGCTCGCTGTTTCTCAGCAAAAAGATCAGCCATAACAGGACAATGGCAGACAAAATGATGTCATGGCTTGAGCGGAGATATCAACCACTGGTTAAAAACGTTCTAAATATTCCCAAGACAACGATAGCCATTACGCTGATAACGTTTGGTCTATCTGCATTTGTGTTAATGAGGTTGGGAGGAGAGTTTATACCTGAATTGGAGGAAGGTGACTTTGCGGTAGAGACAAGATTGCTCACCGGCAGTAGCCTAACCAATACAATTAACACAACCCAAAAGACAGCCAAAATACTCGTGGACAGATTCCCCGAAGTTGAAAAAGTTGTAACGAAGATCGGTAGCTCCGAAATCCCGGTCGATCCAATGCCGCTTGAAGCAAGTGATATGATGGTGATCCTGAAAGAGAAGAGCGAATGGACGTCCGCATCTACCTTCGATGAGCTGGCTGCTAAGATGTCGGAAGAATTGGAAGATGTTCCAGGCGTAAGCATCGGATTTCAATTTCCTGTGCAGATGCGTTTTAATGAATTAATGACGGGCGCCAGGCAGGATGTGGTCTGCAAGATCTTCGGCGAGAATCTTGACACGCTCGCACTATACGCACATCGGTTAGGAGAAACGGTCAACCAGGTGCAAGGTGCCACCGACCTCTATGTTGAAACCGTAACCGGTATGCCACAGGTTGTTATTACCTACAATCGTGATGCAATGGCCATGTATGGGTTAACTATCCGGGACATCAACAAGACCGTTAATGCAGCGTTCGCCGGCCAAACAGCAGGCGTTGTTTACGAAGGTGAAAAACGGTTTGACGTTGTGGTCAGGCTGGAGAAAGAGGCACGGAAAAGTGTAACAGATATAGAAAATCTATTAATACCCATGAATGAGCATACCCAAGTGCCTTTATCACTGGTGGCAAAAGTTGAGGAAATAATCGGGCCGAATCAGATTCAAAGAGAAAATACAAGGCGAAGGATAATCGTAGGATTTAATGTTACGGGCCGCGATGTGCAATCTATTGTTGAAGAACTTCAGGAGAAAGTTGATCGCGACTTGCGCCTTCCCGCAGGATATTCCATTACTTATGGAGGAGCGTTCGAGAATCTCAATGCCGCACGAGACCGGTTAGCGATCGTAGTCCCTGTTGCACTATTGCTTATTTTTCTTCTGCTATATTTTGCGTTCGGCTCAGTAAAGCTTGGACTTCTCATTTACAGCGCTATCCCGCTTTCTGCAATGGGAGGAATTTTCTCATTGTGGATACGAGATATGCCTTTTAGTATTAGTGCTGGTGTCGGATTCATTGCGCTATTTGGCGTGGCGGTTTTAAACGGGATCTTGTTGGTGTCGGAATTTACCCGACTAAAGAATGAAGGATGGAGCGACACCCGGCGAATCATCGTTCACGCTACAAAAACGAAGTTGCGCGCAATCCTTATGACAGCGTTAGTTCCCTCCCTGGGTTTCATACCCATGGCGCTAAGCAAAGGCGCAGGCGCAGAAGTGCAGAAGCCTCTTGCTACAGTTGTTATAGGGGGATTAATCATCTCAACGCTTTTAACATTGTTTGTTCTGCCGGTATTGTATAATCTCGTCGAGGGCCGCGCATCGCTCAACAAACCGAAACCATTAACCGCGGTGATAATATTGCTCTGTCTGATCAGTCCTCTGGTCACTGTTGCTCAGCAAAGAGTAACGGTAGATGAGGCAGTGAACATTGCGCTGACGGGAAATCCCGAGATACAGATGTCAAGACTGAACAAGGAATATTATGAGAAATTAAAGAAGACATCGTTTGACCTTGATCAAACAGACCTTTCAGTGGAATATGGTCAAATGAACAGCTGGGCAGATGATTCGAAGTTTTCAATAATGCAATCAATCCAATTCCCAACGGTTTATAGCAAGAAAAATAAAGTCAACAATTCAAATGTTGAGATTAGTGAGCTCAGATTGAAGCTAAATGAAACTCAGCTGACAGCCGAGGTAAAGCGAAGGTTCTTTGACCTGATCATTTCAGAGCATCGGGTTGAATTGTTAAAAACAGCGGACTCGATATACGCACAGTTCCGTCAGAAAACAGAAAGACGCTTCTCCCTGGGAGATGCGGACGTGCTTGAGAATTCTACAGCGCTTCATCAACATCAGCAAGCCAGGAATCAGTTGAATCAGGCGATCGCCGAGCAAGATGTAAAAATGTTGGAGTTTCAAATCCTCCTGGGAACACAGCAAACTCTTGGGTTGAAAAATGACGGTATCCTATATCCAATTGAAATTGGTGACACGACGACAACGGCATCGCCATCCGTCAAATTGTATAATGCAATGCGGAACCAAAAGCACCTGGAGCACAAACTCGAACGGAGCCAACTATTACCGGATCTAACCTTTGGATATAATAATTTAAGTATAACCGGCCCTCAAATGGTAGGTACGCAGGAACGGTACTTCGATCGAAGCGATCGTTTTACATATTGGTCGTTTGGCCTTAGCATTCCCATTTTTAATTGGGCACAGCGTGCACGCATCCAGGCAGCTCGAGTGCAGCTCGAGATTCAGGACATGGCCGCTATCGCCGAACGGCGAAAAGTTAAGACCCAGCTCGCAAATCAGTTACGATTATTCGCCGAGGCATCAAGACAAGTTGCAGACTATGATCGATCATTGCAAGTGACATCCGATGCTATTCTAAATGCAGCATCGAAGAGACTTGACAGCGGTGAAATAAGCTATCTGGAGTGGGTAATTCTTGTAAATCAGTCCATCGAAATTAAATCACGCTACTTAAATACTATTCAGAGGCGGAATGAAATCGCCTTTTCTATCGAAGAACTTCAGGGCAAATGAAAAATAAAGAAATCATGATAAAGAATTCAATAGCGTTGGCACTTCTGGCGTTGCTAACCTTTCAATGCAGCAATGAACCAAAACAGGATGAACGTTTGTTGCCAGAGCAATCTAATGGCAATCTGGTCCGTCTGACGTCGGTCCAGATCAAAAACGCGGAGATTGATTTAGGAAAGCCCGTATTAAGATCAATGAAATCAACCATTAAAGTTAATGGCGTGGTTGATGTTGCGCCGGCAAATAGGGTATACGTTAGCAATCCATTCGGAGGCTTTGTGAAAAAGATGGATCTTTATCCGGGATCCAAAGTAAAACGAGGATCGCTACTGGTAGTGATGGAGGATCCGCAGTATATCCAGATGCAGCAGGATTATCTGATGGCAAAGACAAGGCTAAAATTCCTGGAGCTGGACTTTGAGCGTCAACAAAATCTGAATACTGATAAATCAATCAGCGATAAGACATTCCAGCAAACAAGCAGCGAGTATACAAGTCAAAAGATTGTGGTGAAATCGCTGGAGGAAAAATTGCGTTTGATCAACATTGCGCCGGAAAAACTGAACGAGGAAAAAATCTCCAGGTCTGTAAACATTTATTCTCCGATCGAAGGCTATGTGTCAGGTATCAACGCCAGCGTTGGAAAGTATGTCAATTCTACAGAGACATTGTTTGAGCTGACCGATGAAAATACCCTTCACGCCAGCCTTAATGTTTTTGAGAAGGATCTGCCATATCTTGCTTCGGGACAGAAAATAAAAATCACGTCACCAGCCAGACCGGGCAAGGAGTATTTCGCCACAATTCACACGATCAACCGATCCATAAACGCGGATCGTTCGAGTGAAATTCATTGCGATTTCGAACGGGCGGATAGTGATCTTTTCCCAGGTATGTTTATTACAGCCGACCTGGCGATCTCCGAAGGCGAGGTTCAATCGGTTCCGGAAGACGCGATCGTCAATTGGGAGAACAAACCGTATGTGTTCACCAAATATGGTAGTGATCAATTCGAAATGACTCCTGTTGAAATTGGAAAGATATACGATGGCTACGCCGAAGTACTTACCGACCTTCAAGACAAGCAAGTGGTGACAAAAAATGCGTACAGCTTGTTGATGAAGCTGAAAAATTCCGAGGAGTGAGGATTAAAATATCTAAACGACAGAGAAGGCAGACTATTCAAATGAGAATGACATCTCATCAAAATCAAAGGTTATCGCATCAAATGCACTGAAAACATCCTGACCTAAATTGCCATAGTATTTTTGCCCCGGATACGTCGGTTGAGTTAATACCTCAATATTTTCTAGCGCTGCGCTTTTGTCGCCTATATGGAGAGTGAAAGTCGGAAGGGTATATATTTCCTTTTTTGCAAGACCGCCCACACCGCCAACTTCGATGGTATCAATACCAGCGATTTCTTTTACCATGGACTTATGCTTAACGAAAAAGTTTGAAAATAATTGAGTGGTGTTTGCGCCAGAATCGATGTAAAAAGTAAGCGTGTCAGTATCGGTGCCGGCGCAGACTACCATTGCTGATCCTTCAAAAGCTAGGTTTTTCAACGACGGTAATATCGGGTTGTTTAGCATATGAATCTTACGATTCTGGTCAATTCGAAAACGCTTCCACGCTGCGATCACAGGAAAACCAATGATTCCATTCATCGAATAATCGAATGTTGGGAATGACAAGACTTCATCAGGCAAAACCTGAAACACTACATTGAAAACACGTATGTTACCAACTAGTAGGCTATCTGCAACACCCAACTCAGCCTCGAAAGTTTTTCCTGTGGTACCGCTTCCTTCGCGGTATCGAACTCCAAGCATTCGGAGTTTTAGTTTCTCTGCATAACTCTT
>CAMLER010000239.1 GCA_946478915.1 uncultured Chryseolinea sp. | reverse complement strand
ATTACCTTATAAAAATGAGGTGGTTTGGCGGAAAGGGAAGAATCATAGAACATATTAAGATTGTCAAGCATGCCCGTATTCCTCTTACAGAAGATCATGCGCTTGTCCTGCTGATCGAAGTGTCTTACGATAGCGGATTACCTGAAACGTATCAGCTTCCGGTCGCTTTCGCAACCGGTGAAACGGCTACCAGAATAGCGGACAATTTTCCGCAGGCAGTCATTTGCAGGCTAAAAGTCGGAGTGGACGAAGGGATTCTCTATGATGCCATTTATGGAAGCGACTTCCAGCAGGTTATGATCCAAAAAATGGGCGCTAACCAGAGCATTTCCCTGAAAAATAGTAAGATTGAATTTTACGGAAACAAGAACCTTAAAAAACATATTCAAAATCAGACCAGGATAGTAGCAAGAGTATTGAGCGGGGAACAGAGCAACACTTCTGTCATTTATGATAATCGATTTTTTCTGAAAATGTTTAGGAAGGTGGATCGTGCCATAAATCCTGATCTCGAAATTATTCAGTTCCTGACGGAACAAGCAAAATTCAAAAGCGTTCCCGCTTTTGTCGGTGCCGTGGAGTGGAAATATGAAAATGCGGGGATGGTAATGGTTCTCATGCAGGAAGTTATTGAAGGCAGCAGTGACGCATGGACCTATATGGTCGATCGTTTGGACGATTTCAATGAACGAATTCTTATTGAAAAGGATAAGCGAGTGTTACCAGAGATGGTCGGCAGTATTCTTGAGCCGGTAGAATATGACGATGTCCCCGAGGAAATGAAAGAGTTATTAGAGGGTCCTGTTGCCGAGGGTGCCAGGTTACTCGGCGTCCGAACTGGAGAAATGCACCTGGCGCTTGCATCCGGTGTTGATATGCCGAACTTCAAGCCGGAGCCGTACTCCTTGCATTACCAACGTTCGCTCTATGCGGGACTGCAATCACTCGTGCGAGGAACCTTTCACAACCAGGCACGCAATCTTTCTAAACTCTCTGATGAAGCCAGGGTAGAGGCAGAACAAGTGCTTGCCATGAAAGATGATATTCTTGATATTTTTAAGAATATCTACAAAAAGAAAATTGATGTGGTGAAGATCAGGATTCATGGTGATTATCACCTCGGACAGGTATTGTATACAGGTAAAGATTTTATTATTACGGATTTCGAAGGTGAACCAGCCCGAAGCTATAGCGAGCGGCGGCTGAAGCGGTCGCCCCTCCGTGATGTGGCAGGTATGATCCGCTCTTTTCATTATGCTGCCTACGGGGGCCTGCTGCTCGACAACCAAATTCGCAAGGAGGATATCAACCACTTGGTGCCATTTGCGGAGCAATGGTTTCACTACATGTCTGGATTCTTTATGAAAGCCTATATGGAAACGGTAGAAGGTAGCGCATTCATACCAAAGTCTAAAGACGATCTGAACACGCTGATGACAACCTTCAGGCTGGAGAAAGCAGTATATGAGCTTAACTACGAATTGAACAACCGGCCAGATTGGGTTATCATTCCGTTGCGTGGTATCAAGGCGTTGGTACAAAGTGCCAAAGCGGGCGATATATTGGTCTAGCTTTTAGACAAACGTGATTTTTGCTTTCGTACGAAATTAATTTGGATGAATAACATCTTTCGTATAGGTCATTTCATCTTAAACCATTTTTTTGCGTTTTCACGGTAAATTTTGTCTATGACATTCCTGGGTAATTTGAGACCCTGAAATTCTCCATTTACATGCGGTGATGTTAATGTGGAATCGCTGACAAAATATTTCCAATCTTTCATCCAGGTGTTGTGCAAGTCCTTACGTTCATTATCAGGGTTTGAATCCTCGGATATTCCTGAATCAGTCGCGTATATGAGGCGATCCTGATAGTCAATGAAGAATTGCCTTACCTTGTCACGATTAGAAATTGTTTGGTGCTGTAGGTGAGGAATCCTCGCCGCCATATCGACGGCCATATTTGGAAACTTATCCAGTCGCTTCGCCAGTTCATGAACATCCCACTCAAGACTTCCGAGATGAGCTCCTACAAATCGCATATCGGGATGCTTTTCTACGAAGCGGTCGCGAGCATTAATCTGGTCTTCATATGATGGAAACTCTGGATGCAGGTACATATGGTATTCAGGATGATTTTTGAAATACGATCTGTCGTTATTTACTGTCATCTCCTCGAGCGGTAGCCAGCAATTTTTTGGTTCGCCAAGATGCGCCATCACAGTTTTATCTTGTTTGATGATGTATTCAATAACAGGATCGAACCTCGGATTGTCGATCATAATAAATTGATCGGCGGAATCTTTATAAACCATACCAATATTTTTCCAAAGCTTAATACCCAGCGCACCTTCTTCAAAAGAGTTTTGTAGACGGGAGATAACACGATCAGCCCATCCGGCAGAATCCCAGCCTTCAAGTGTAAATGCGGTTAGGTATTGCAGATTATCGGGGGATTGCTCGATCTGTTGCAATGCAAATCGTTCCTGATCCTCTACCGAGACATAATCGTTGACATCGACGTTCACCGTAAGTAGCTTGAAATTGTCATCGCGGGCCTGTTGTGTTAGGGCTGGGTCTGCGGAATTGAGGTGCATGTGCGTGTCAATCTTTTCAACTTTTGAAAAGTCTTCGATCGAATAATGATCGGAGCCACAAGAAAACAGGATAGCTGCCAGGATGATGATGATGTTCCGCATAGTGTAGTTTATTGGCAATGAAAGTACAAATTCCCTTTAATAGCGTCAACAGATTCTGAACTCTGAGGACTCAGCGTGGCGGGGGGTCTGTATTTTCCACGGAGTTAGCATGCGAATCGAGATGCGAAAATTGTTGCGCTGCTCTATGATAACGCAATGAAATTTCGAAGTCACTTGGCGTACCGGCGGAATAATTCTAACAGGTAAAGCCACCAACAGGCCGTCTGATTTTGCCCACGGCTTTGCGCACTTGCAGTTAATTATTTACTTTATGCTCCAACTGAAAACTGAAAGGGAATTTCCCGCGCTACACCTATGACTCTACAACCTCACAGCGGCCGTCTGCTTTCGCTGGACTTCATGCGCGGACTGATCATGGTTTTACTGATGTTGGAAAGCACCCGGCTCTACGATAATCTCAATGACGTAACTGAAGGTACAGGCGTTCAATTTATTATTCAACAGTTCTTCCATCACCCATGGAATGGCTTGAGATTTTGGGACCTGATCCAGCCTGGATTTATGTTTATGGCAGGCACGGCGATGGCTTATTCTCTGCATCGTCAACAGGTTGCTGGTGTTCCGTGGCGAGTTTCCTTTGTTAAGGTCTTCAAAAGATCCTGTTGGCTATTTTTCTGGGGAGTTCTCGATTACGCCGTTCGTCCCGGCGGACTTTCATTTGAACTTTGGGATGTATTGACCCAACTGTCGTTCACCACCCTTGTCGCATTTTTTATTTTTCGATGGTCTTACAGTGCCCAGATAGCCTTTAGTTTAGGATTGCTGCTTCTTACAGAAATACTTTACCGGTTTACAAACATTCCCAACTTCGATCAGCCTTTCACTGACCAGCACAACTTCGGAAATTATATGGATCTTGTATTGATGAACAAGATCAACGGCGGTGGATGGGTCGCTATAAATGCCTTACCGACTGCCGCGCATACCATTTGGGGCGCGCTGGTGGGGAAGTTGTTATTGACCTCAAAGCCATCAAACGAAAAGGTAAAATGGCTATTGATAACGGGGACCGTCGCTTTGATTTTGGGCTATGTAATGGATGTTACTACTACCCCGATCATCAAGCGCATTGCAACCAGCTCATTTGTTCTGGCCTCTGGCGGATGGTGTTTGCTTGCGCTTTGTTTTTTTTATTGGTGGATCGATTTGCGACACCATAAGCGTTATGTGGAATTTTTTATTATCGTAGGGATGAATTCATTATTCATCTACCTCTTTATTGAAATAGTGGCAGGCAGGTGGTTCAATGGATACATCGGTGCTATCACAAATGGTTTGATGAGCATGATTAATATACCTACAGCCCTGATGGCTATCATTACCTCGCTGATCATATTCGCGCTGGAGTGGAGTATGTGCAGGTTTTTGTATCGGAAGGGAATATTTTTTAAGATCTAGTTTCCGTTATCCGTAATCCGTTAATCGTTAATCGTCCCGATGGCTATCGGGATCCGTTGATCGTGGAGCGTGCGGTTTGACTGGTGGCGGAGGAAATAAAATCGATCGAAGCTTTAAAAACTTGAATAGATTCTGTCATTGCGCGTGAACCCTGTAAATTTTGACTCGATTGAACTGCAGTTTTTTTAATCCTCACATCTTGTTTATGTCGCACTAACCCCGGATAACTATTAACGGATAACGATTAACGAATCAAACAACGCTCTTCTCCGCCACTTTCTCCACAGGAACGTTCTCTTTCTTCTTTCCGATGATTAGCCGTATACCAGTATCATACGTAAAGTACGCCCAAATCCAATTGATAAAAACAACAAGCCTGTTTCTAAAACCGATTAAGGACATGAGGTGAACAAACATCCACACAAACCAGGCGCGGAAGCCTTGGGTTTTAAACGTGGTTCCAAATAATTTAAAATCCGCTACGGCCTTGTTTCTTCCAATGGTCGCCATCGAGCCCTGGTCGCGATAACGGAAGGGCTGGAGTTCTTTGTTCTCGAGTAATCTTTTCAGGTTTTTACCGAGCCATTTCCCCTGTTGGATAGCAGGCTGAGCCATCATCGCATAACCATCGGGCGTTTCCTCAGTAATCATAGCGGCAATATCGCCGATAGCAAAAATATTGGAGTAGCCCTCAAGCCTGCTGAAACTGTCAACTTTGAGACGGTTACCGTTGGCGAGTTTTGCCTGGTCCAACCCTTCTAAAGACGTAGATGTAACGCCAGCGGCCCATATTAGTGTTCGCGTGCAAAGTGATTCGCCGGTATCGAGCTGTACTTTAAATCCATTGTAAGACTTTACCCTGCAATTCAACCATAACTTTACGCCAGCACGTTCGAGGATTTCTTTTGCTTCATGAGCGGCCTCGTCGGACATTCCCTTAAGCAGTTGTGGACCGCTTTGAATTAAATGAATGTCCATGTTGACAAAATTTAATTCCGGATAATCTTTCGGAAAAACGTGTTTCCGAAGTTCACTTAGGGCACCTGCCAGCTCAACACCGGTTGGTCCACCACCGACAATCACAAAATCCATCAGGCTATTAAGCTGTAGTTCATCCTTGATCTGGAGCGCTTTTTCAAAATTGGTAAGTATCGTGTTCCTTAGGGCTAAAGCGTCTTCTACACTTTTAATAGCAATGGCTTTCTTTTGGATTTCAGCATTTCCATAAAAATTTGTGGTAGCGCCCATAGCCACTACGAGATAGTCATACTCCAGAAAACCGATTGAAGTTTCTAGTATCTGCTTGTCGGTGTCAACACGCAACGCACTGGCCATTCGGAAGTAGAAGTTTGGCTGATCATCAAAAATCTTTCGAAAGGGATACAGAATCGATGAAGGCTCAATTCCGGCAGTGGCCACCTGATATAACAGCGGTTGGAACGTGTGAAAGTTTTGCTTGTCTATAAGCACTACCTGGACCGGTGCATGACGTAATGACTTAGCCAATTCCAATCCGGCAAAACCCCCGCCCAGGATGATTACCCTTGGTTTGTCACTTTTTTCAATTAAAGCTTCTGGCATCATAGCTAGATCCCTTAACAAATTTCATGGGTATCTTGCTTAAAAATAGAAATGATTTAGTTCCCTATGAACACCTAAGGCCACAATTGCTAAAATCTTGGCTGTGCAAGCTTTATATGTTATGCAGTCATCAGATAGACGAATTGGTAAGCGCGGTCAAATTTTTTGAAATCTTTATTTGACGTTTTTCGAGTTCAGTGCTATTCATATCGCATCGGAGTGTCCCGTTTTCCATCACGACGAAGCTAAAGCCCGCTCCACGCTTGTGAAGTCCTTCTCTTTCGCAAATGATCATAACTGATTTTCCTTCTGTAAGTTTCAATAGATCATCCAGAGCGCTACTTTTTCCATCAGCCAGGTAAATGATCTGCGGCTGGCCGATATCGTTAAGATTATCAGCCTGCTTTACATTTAGTTCATGACCATTTACATTCTTTCCCTTTTGCTTCATCAACTCATCGAAAACTTTTGATTTTCCGAAGACAGTAATATTTAACTCTCCAGTTAGCGATGGCCACGAAGAGTACTTAGCTATATTGACGACATAAAGTGAGTAGACCTGGTAGTTTGTGGTTTGCGCCAGCGATGTGAAGGCCCACAACATTAAAACAAGTATGAGGCTTGATCTTAACAATTTCATATTGCAGTTATTTCTTGAAATCTACCTGATAAGCTAGTTTAATCACATATTCGCGGCTTCTTGCCGGTATTGCGCCATATGCACCCAACCCTCCATTATACGCTTGCGGAACACCCGGCCCATCATTTAAGATATCATAAATACCAGCGCCCAACGTTAGGCCTGGAACCAAATTTTTGTAGTTTACAAATAGGTTGGTCAGCAAGTATGGGTCGAGTGCTATGGAAACCAACTCCTCGTTTACATCGATTGTACCGTATGCATATCGCTTACTGGCAGCAATGAGGGTCGGATTGATGCTCAGTTTGGATGTAACATAGATATTTGTGTTCAACGTTACTTTGTGCGCCGACATGCCGACGTATTGTTTTCGCGTTTGTGGTACAGCATATTTATCTACTGCATTATCGGAAATTGCCTGGCTAAAAGAATATGTAAGATGGGAATACCATTGTTTCTTTCGAATGCTATAGACCAATTCGAAGCCTTTGCTTCCGGACTTATCATAACTTTCGTACCATTCATCAAACTCGTCTCCCTCTCCTTCGGATCCATAGATGATCACGTCGCGCGTTGAAATGTGAAATGCGTTAAGTGCAAGTAGCATCTCGGGTGTGAACTGATATCCGAGCTCAAATTCAAAAACGTTGGAACGTTCCGGTTTAGCACCGGTCGTATCCAACTGTACGTTTTGTAACGACGGAGAACGGAAGGAGGCACTATACAGCGCTTTGAAGTGCAGATTCTCAATTTTTTTTGTTAGTGCTATTCGCGGCACGAATGCACCATCATATTTGTTGTTTTTTTCGAAGCGAAATCCTACTGTGGCATTGGCCAACCTGTGCTTCAGTAATGCTTGTGCATAAACAGCGACGTTATTCAGGGACAGGAGCCTTTCATCAGACGAAACGTCGGTGCTCTGGTCGGTAAAATATAACGCGCCGAAATTTAGGTTCACCTTTCGGCTAATGTCATATTCTCCATCTATCTGACCGAGTTGTCTTACCGCTTTTACCTCAAAATCGGTGTCAGGTGTCTCCGGGTAGTCGTAATACCATGGAATCTGATTTAGATACTG
>CAMLER010000238.1 GCA_946478915.1 uncultured Chryseolinea sp. | reverse complement strand
CCAATTTATTCCGACAATCCTTATTGGACTCGTTATAAGAATTACGCAAACGATACCCGTGACCACTATTTCGGTTATGCCACGATGACCTATAAGCTGACAGACTGGATGGAGGCGATCGGACGCGTCGCATTTGACGCCACCACCGATTTTCAGGAAGAACGCGTTGCAGTTGGTAGTTCTGGAGTCCGGTATGGCCTTGACCCATCGGTTGCCCCAGTTGCCATGAACAGCTTCTATGCCCGGTTTGATCAGTCATATAAAGAAATGAATTATGACCTCATTCTGAATTTTAATAAGAAAATTTCCAACTCCTTTAGCTTTACAGGTTTGCTTGGAAGCAATATGCGCCGTACAAACCTGCAATCCATAAAGGCAGCTACAAATGGCGGACTCGTTGTTCCTGAACTTTACTCCTTGTCCAATTCAGTTAATCCCCTGCAGGCACCACTCGAACAATATGTACGCGTGGGTGTGGATGGAATTTTTGCCAATGCAAATTTCGGGTATAAGGAAATGATATATCTTGATCTCTCCGCCCGCCAAGACAAATCCACGACATTGCCTGAGGATGACAACTCCTATTTCTACTTTTCTACATCAGGAGGGTTTGTATTTTCTCAACTTGTGAAACAACCGTGGTTAACCTTTGGAAAAGCGCGATTGAACTACGCCGAAGTTGGAAATGATCCGGTTCCGTTGAGCTTGTATGACGTATACGATAAACCGACTGCCTTTGGGTCTATTCCGATGTTCTCTTTGCCTAACACAAAAAATAATCCTCAGCTTGTTGCTGAGCGGACAAAGAGTATAGAAGCCGGGATTGAAGCGGAGTTCTTCGAAGGACGTGTAGGATTTGATTTTACATGGTATAAGTCCAATTCCTTCGATCAAGCTATCCCTGTGAACCTAACATCTGCAACTGGATACGTTTCCCGTTTTGTTAACTCCGGTGAAGTGGAAAACAAAGGGATTGAAATTTCAGCATTTGCAACGCCTATTGAAAATGCAAATTTCTCATGGACACTTGGTCTTACGTTCGCGCGCAACCGAAACGAAGTTGTAAGTCTTTACTCTGATGCCGTCACAAACGTTCAGTTATCCGACGTCATCAATCCGTTGCAGGGAGCTGTGACAACCAATGCGGCAGTCGGTTACCCGTATGGTGTATTAAAAGGCACAAACTTTATCTTTACCAACGGTCAGCGTACCGTAAATTCTCAGGGCCGCTATATGGCAACTGCCAGTTCCGCCGAAGTCATCGGGAACCCGAATCCGGATTGGCTTGGCGGTATCACCAATACATTTAACTATAAGAATATCAAATTCAATTTCCTTATTGATATTCGTCACGGAGGCGACATTTTCTCACTTGACCAGTGGTATGGTGAAGGAACAGGGTTATATCCTCACACCGCAGGTTTGAATGAGCTGGGTGTGCCGAAGCGCGCTCCAACCTCCGAAAACGGCGGTATCATTCTTCCTGGCGTTAAAGAAGATGGAAGTATTAACGATATCCGCACATCAAACGAAGATGGAAGCGATACTGCCTTTGGTTATCCGAATAGCCCCCCACGTGCCTGGTATGTTTACGACGGCAGCTATGTAAAACTCCGCGAGGTCGCACTGACCTACTCAATACCTTCGGCCTGGATTGAAAGACTCCGCCCGCTCAAAGGAATTGACATTTCCCTGGTAGGCCGTAACCTCTGGATCATCGACAAGAACATGGAATACTCAGATCCTGAGGAAACATTGAGCTCAGGAAACAGCACCAACGGATATCAAAGCGGTGCCTATCCTGCAGTAAAAACATACGGATTCAACGTGAAATTTAATCTTTAGAAGTCATGAGAAAATTAGCAATAGCATTCATTTCACTGGTGTTGATAACTTCGTGCGTCGACAGTCTCGACGACTACAACATCGAACAGAAAAGGCCCAGCACAGCACCACCTGAAACTTTTTTCACCGCGTCCATAAAGCTGATGTCGGATCTGATGTCCACGCCTAATGTTAATACAAACAACTTTCGCCTATATGTACAGCACTGGGCGACTACCACCTACTTGCAGGAACCAAGGTATGACCTTACCTCCAGGATCATTCCGCAAAATATTTGGCAAACCTTATATAAAGATGTGATCTCCGATCTGCGCGAGTCAAAAAGACTGATAAACGAAGATGAATTGATCGCAGCCGAGACCAGAACAACAATGCTTGCCCAGTTGGAAATTATGGAAGTATACGCCTGGGGCTTGCTCGTGAATACTTTCGGTAACGTCCCGTATTCGGAAGCCATGGATTTCCAAAATCCCGTTCCTGTATATGATGATGCTGCAACGATCTATTCAGATATCCTCGAAAGACTTGACGCAGCGATCGGCTCAATCGCCGACGGAAGCACTGGCTTTGAAGCTGCTGATGTATTATACGATGGCGATACCGGTCAATGGATCAAATTCGGCAATTCTCTAAAATTGAAACTGGCAATGATAATCGCTGATGTCGACAATGGAAAAGCCAAACAACTGGTGGAAGAGGCAGCTGCCAATGTCTTTACCAGTAATGCTGACAATGCGCGTTTCCCCTACCTGAATTCCCCGCCAAATAACAATCCATTGTCTGCTAACCTTAATCCGAATTTTTCGACCCGCCAGGATTACGTTATCGCAAGTGCCATCATTGATAACATGAACGACTTGAATGATCCGAGAAGATCTTCCTACTTTACAACAGTTGGTGGAGAGTACAAAGGTGGAAACTACGGATTCGCGAATGCCTATGCTGATTTCTCTCACGTGAGCAACATGATCATCGCACCGGACTTTGAGGCACTTCTGTTAGATTATTCTGAAGTGGAATTTCTTCTTGCAGAAGCTGTTGAACGCGGTTACTCAGTTCCAGGCACCGCGGAAGAACATTATAATAAGGCAATCGAAGCTTCCATTGAATATTGGGGTGGCTCCGCTGCTGATGCCGCAGACTACCTGGCTCAGCCCGAAGTGAACTATGCAACTGCAGGTAGTGACTTCAAAGAAAAGATCGGAAACCAAAAATGGATTGCCTTGTATAATCGTGGTATAGATGCGTGGACAGAATGGAGAAGATTAGATTACCCTGCACTGCAGCCTCCTTCTGGCGGCAATGCGCCCGTAGGGTTAACGATCCCCACGCGGATAATCTATCCAATCAACGAGCAAACACTTAATGGACCCAACAGAGATGCCGCTGCTGCATCAATCGGTGGCGATTTGGCGTCTACCAAACTATTCTGGGATGTGGAGTGATTGGAAAATTAGAAGATTAGAAGATTGGAAGATTAGAAGATTAGAAGATTAGAAGATTGTGCTTGATTTTTAAGGAGTGCGTTTTGTTGGTGCCTTCTTGATTTGGTGACAATAAATCATTAAGGCATAAAAAACATACACTTCCACAAAAAAGAGGCTGCCTGTGCAAGGTTGCCTCTTCTTTTTTTGTGCACTTACGAAACGCATCAGTTTGCGGCGATTTTCTTAGCTTTATTAGCCAACTACAGAACTAATACCATCCGCGTCACCACAAATGAGATCCCAGTTATTTCTTGTCCTTTTCATTATCGTCTTCTTGTCCTGCAAAAAGAATAGCTCAAATGAACTCATCGATGAAGCATTGTCGACTTTTCAAATTGAAGATGGATTTAAAATAGAATTGCTGGCATCAGAACCACTTATTGGAGATCCGGTGGACATGGAGATCGATGAATATGGACGCCTTTATGTGGTAGAGATGCCCGGCTATCCACTCGACATCAGCGGAAGTGGATCAATCAAGCTGCTCAGCGATACCAATGGAGATGGCGTGATGGACAAGAGCACTACATTCGCTGAAAACCTTGTGCTTCCAAACAGCATTATGCGCTGGAAGAAGGGAGTCATCGTGACAGCCGCGCCAAATGTTTTATACCTCGAAGACACAGATAACGACAACCGGGCGGATGTAATTGACACCTTGCTCACGGGATTTGCATTGTCCAATCCCCAACACAATTTAAACAGTCCAATGCTTGGCCTTGATAATTGGATTTACCTTGCACATGAAGGTATAGTAACGACGGAGATATACAGCGAGAAATTTGGTGATGCCGGACGAGAAATTTATTATCCTGGAAATCCTACCTCTCCCAGGTTACCACAAAATGCCCGCGGAAGGTCTGTGCGATTTAATCCAGATCACCTGACGTTGGAAGAGCTTTCAAGTCACACGCAGTTTGGACAAACGTTCGATCAATGGGGGAATCATTTGCTTGTTGGAAATGCTAATCATGTGTATCATGAGGTTATAGCCCAACGATATCTCGACCGGAATCCGGCGTTCAAGCTTTCAGATGCAACGCAGTCGATATCCGACCACGGTAATGCGGCGGAAGTATTTCCAACCACAATAAATCCACAGCATCAACTTCTCACCGATGTTGGTGTTATCACCTCTGCATGTGGGTTGGTAACGTACCTTGGTGGAGCATTTCCCGAGCCTTACAACGAAAATGTGACCTTTGTTGCAGAGCCCGTAAGTAACTTAGTTCATGTTGATAAGATCAATGAAAAAGGTGGTACATTCTCAGCTAGTCGAATTAAAAAGAATCGTGAATTCCTTACTTCTTCCGATGCGAAATTCCGACCTGTAAATATGTATGTAGGACCCGACGGTTCGCTTTACGTTGTAGACTATTACCGCCAGATAATCGAACATCCCGAATGGATGGGAAAAGAAGTTGTGGAGTCGGGCGAGCTATACAACGATCGGGATAAGGGCAGAATTTACCGGATCAGCAAAAGCGACGCACCACCGCCAAGATGGACAAATGGCTTGACCTTAGGAAGTGCGTCTGAGCGGGAGCTTGTATCGCATCTGGGCAATCCCAACTTCTGGTGGCGACAGAATGCACAACGACTCCTTGTTGATCGGAAAAGCAAAACCTCTATCAAGTTACTGGATAGCCTGCTTAATAGCACTAACACAATGGGAAGGCTACATGCCCTTTGGACGTTGGAAGGTATGAAGCAACTCAACGATCAGCAAATAGCTACGTCACTTCGAGACACCGAAGCCGGCATTCGCAAAAATGCCATCAAACTAGCCGAGCCGCGTCTTCGCACATCGCCTGCACTTGCCAGTAGTCTCTTTGAATTAAGATCGGATCCCTCGCCAGCCGTTCGATTTCAGTTATTGTCCACACTTGGATTTATTGATGACCGTGAAGCTGAGGAAATACGATTGGAATTGTTGCTCAGGGATATGACCGATAAATGGGTGCGCGCCGCTGCCCTATCGGCTTCTGCTAATCCAAAGCTGCTGGCTGAACAAATAATGAAAAAGCTTACAACCACCGAGGGTAACAATAGTTCTATTTCTCTATTGGAAGAAATCATCGAGGTAATGGCCTCAACAAAAGGTCAGCGCTCCGCGCAACTATTAGAATATCTTCAGGAGACTGAGAACAACAGGAACTTCCCTGCCCAATCGGCAATCTTCGAAGGAATAGCCAGCGCGTTGCAAAATAGCCGTACCGAACTACATTTCAACCCTGCCGATGTCAGCGCGATTTTACAAACATTTTATAATACGTCTGTCCCGAGGGTACGACGGAGCGCACTTCACCTATTGCAGGCTATGCCAGTAGCCGAAGTAAAATTACCCGTCGCCGCCATTGTGCGGGCGCTGACTATCGTGAATGATCGTACGCAGTCAGAGGAAATTCGCGCTGATGCCATTGACTTGATTGCAATCGGAAATCCAGCACCTCATGAAACACTGCTACGAAAACTCGTCGTCCCGCAAGAACCACTACCTGTTCAACTCGCCGCGCTGCGGGCGCTGGGCGAAATTCCAGGTACTGTGGTTTCTGACTATCTTTTAGAGTCGTGGGATTTGCTTACACCTCAGCTTCAAGATGCCGGTGTGAGAACACTCCTGACGGATGAACGACGTATTGCAATTCTCTTGAATGCGATTGAAAAAGGAAAGATTGCAGCATCAAGCATTAGTTGGCCGAGGCGTGTAAGGCTCATGACCCTGCGAAATGAAAACCTTCGAAACAGGTTCCGTTCGATCTTCGCGAAGAACGACGAGCAGGGTGTAAATCGGGAATATCAAAGAGCTCTTCAGATCAAAGGTTCTGCAGAAAAAGGTAAAATTGTGTTCATGGAAAATTGTGCGTTATGCCATCAGGTGAGAAGTTCTAACGGAGTGGCCATAGGCCCGGATCTGGGAACAGTCCATAACTGGTCGCCGTCAGCGATTATGGCGAATACGCTTGACCCCAATCTTTCAATTTCAAGTGGATTTGATCTTTGGTCTATTGAACTCAATAACGGAGAGTCTTTTCAAGGAATCATTGCCACTGAATCGCCGAGTGCTATTACGCTTCGAAATGTTGGTGCCCTGGACAAAACCATAAGCCGCAACGAAATTAAATCAATCAACGCGCTTAATATGTCTATGATGCCTGGCGATCTCAATGAAAAAATATCAATCGAGCAAATGGCGGATCTGATTGCTTTTTTGAAAAGTGTGGAGTTTTAGGTTTGACAGTTTAGAAGTTCAGAGTTCCATGTTTGAGGTTCAAGGTTTCGCTCGAGCATGGTGATCTGATTAGGTCGAGCCGGATGTAACGTTTGTGGCAGGTCTCATTAGAGAACATATTGATAAAAACTATGAGATTCTGGCGTAATCCTATAGGGGACAACATCCAAATTAAATTATCCTTCTTTATAAAAAATATGCCGTGCCTGACCGCACTTGTCCGGATGGCTTTGGGTTTTTCTACCGATATAACGTCCCTAACGGGACTCTGCCTACCTCATCTTTGATTTCTACCGATATGTCATCCCTAACGGGATTCAGATAACTGGTGCTAGAGTAATGGATATCTTCTTGCAGATTAACTGTCTATACCGGGAATCCACGGTATGGCTGTGCGTCACAAATTGAACGCAATAATATGAATGTGCCGGTGCAAGAGACACCTTTAAAAATGACACATGCAAATACCGCTAGTAGACTCGCGAATAACAATACCGGTAGAATTTGTAGCAATGGATATCTTCTCTTGCATATTGACTGTCTATGCCGAGAATCCACGGTATGGCTGTGCATTACGGAGGAACGCAATACGATACCGTTAATAGACTCACGCGAAGGATAACATACCGGTATAATTTGTGTATAAAAAGTCCCGTCAGAGACGACATATTGGTAGAAAATTGATGCAGGTATTCCGTCTTGAAGTTCAAAGTTTCATGTTTAAGGTTCAAGGTTTGTCGATGCAGCATGTTCTAATGTGACTAGCTTGAGGCGGATGTAGAACGGTGTGCAGAGTCTCGTTAGGACGACTATAGCCAGACGAATAATGATGCAATGCAGGAAGTCTTGAGGTTCA
>CAMLER010000237.1 GCA_946478915.1 uncultured Chryseolinea sp. | reverse complement strand
CTTCGGTACAAACTAAAGATTAAAAAGATTGGTCACGCCGGAACGCTCGACCCCCTAGCCACCGGGTTGCTCATTATCTGTGTAGGAAAAATGACCAAGCGGATCGAAGAGTTCATGGGACAGGAGAAAGAGTATACCGGCAAATTTGTTCTTGGGAAAACAACCGTATCCCACGACCTGGAAACACCGGTCGGGACCCATACCGATATCAGCCACCTTACGTCCCAGACTATAATGGAGACATCGAAAAAATTCATTGGTATGATAAGTCAATTGCCACCACAGCATTCAGCAATTCGAATTAAAGGGAAAAGGGCATATGAATTTGCCAGAGAAGGCAGGGAGATCGAGCTAAGTCCCAGAGAAGTCATCATTTCGGCATTTGATATTGTTAATATCCAGTTGCCTGAAGTAAGCTTCAGGATAGTTTGCTCAAAGGGTACCTACATACGGAGCCTGGCTCGAGATTTTGGGAATGCTCTTCAGGTAGGGGCTTATCTTTCTGAACTTTGCAGGACACGAATTGGAGAGTTCAAACTTGCAGATGCTTGTACGGTTGATCAAATATCGTAACGCAAGTCAGAGCAATTGCTCGAGTGTATAAATTTGGATTTTCGTATCATCATGAAGATTTATCACGGAATAGAAGATTTTAACAAGCTGGAAAATGCGATCGTCACCAGCGGAACATTCGACGGTGTTCACATGGGACATATCAAGATCCTCTCACGTCTTCGCGAAATTGCGAGCAGAACCAATGGCGAGACCGTGGTGATTACTTTTTGGCCCCATCCCCGTTTGGTACTGCATCCTGAAGACACGTCTTTGAGGCTATTGAATACTTTTGAAGAAAAAGCCGAACTGTTAAAAGCTCAGGGTATCCGTCATCTGATACGAATTCCCTTTACCAAAGAATTTTCACAACTAACGTCCGAACAATTTATCACGGAAATTCTGGTAAAGACAATTGGGACAAAGAAACTGGTGATCGGCCATGATCATCATTTTGGAAAAAACAGAGAAGGTAGTTTCGAACAGTTAATGGTGAATGCGCCAAAGTATGGTTTCGAAGTTGAGGAGATTCCCAGGCAGGACGTCGACCACGTTGGCGTCAGCTCGACCAAGATCAGAAAGGCTCTGGAAAGCGGCGATATCCAAACGGCTACTCACTTCCTTGGGCATCATTACAGTATTACCGGAAGAGTGATCATGGGTGATAAGCTTGGCCGCCTTTTGGGTTTTCCAACTGCCAATATCGAAATTGATACTTTTTACAAGCTGATTCCGGCTGATGCAATTTATGCTGTTAAAATTCGATATGGCTCCAGCGAATTCAACGGCATGCTTTATATCGGAAACCGTCCTACGATCGATGGGGTAAAGCGGAATATCGAAGTGAATATTTTCAACTTTAATGAGGATATTTACGGTGAATCGCTCACGATATATTTCCATGAAATGATCAGAAGCGATATTAAGTTTAATGACCTCGAGGAATTGAGAAATCAACTGTTCCTTGACCGGGAAGCTGCTCTGAAAATACTTGGAGCTTAAGAAAAATTACCGCGACAAGCCATGGAGAATGACGCTATGCTTTGGAAGCCATCGGAAGAGATCATAGCGAATGCAAACCTTACTGCTTACAGGCGATGGCTTGAACAAAAATATCAACTTCGGTTCGAAGATTATCACTCACTGTGGAAATGGTCTGTAACGAATCTCAATGATTTTTGGCAGAGCATATGGGACTATTTTGATATCACCCACGAAGGGAAATACAATGTGGTAACGAAAGGCGATAAGCTATATAAAACATCATGGTTTGAAGGAACTGAGCTTAACTATGCTGAACATATTTTTCGCAGACAAGATGAGGCAAGTCCCGCAATAATTCATAAGACGGAAAATGGTGACATTAAAGAGGTTAGTTGGACAGAATTGCGTTCATCGGTCGCATCCATTCAGCATTTCCTGAAAGCCAGGAATGTCTCCCAAGGGGATCGGGTAGTTGCCTATTTACCCTGTACTCCTGAGGCCACTATTGCGATGCTTGCAACTGTATCGCTGGGCGCCATATGGTCGAGTTGTTCTCCAGATTTCGGAATACCGGCGGTAATAGATCGGTTTTCCCAGGTCAAGCCAAAAGTATTAATAGCAGTCGATGAGTATACTTATGCCGGTAAGACGTTTGACAAGCGACAAACGATAAAAGACTTGCTCAAGCATCTTCCAACAGTAGAGCATGTTATATTGATCTCTAAAAACAACCAGGCCACGTCTGATTCAGATTTCACCAATTGGGAAGATGCATTGCAAATGCAACGGGGTGAACTTAAATTTATCCGGGTACCATTTAATCATCCCCTGTGGGTATTGTATTCGTCGGGCACGACGGGCTTACCAAAAGCGTTCGTTCACTCTCATGGAGGAATTTTACTGGAACAGCTTAAGTATTGTTCATTTCACAATGATTTCAAACCAGGCGAACGGTGTTTCTGGTATACGACGACCGGTTGGATGATGTGGAACTATATTCATGGCGCATTGCTTGTTGGCGCAACAATGGTGCTGTACGAAGGAAGCGTGGCTTATCCAAACCTGAATACATTATGGAAGTTTGCACAGGATACCCGAATCAACCATTTCGGAACAAGCGCCGGTTTTCTTCTCGCTAATGTAAAAGCTGATATCCATCCTGCAAGTTTCGATCTATCTTCCTTAAGGTCGTTGAGTTCAACCGGTAGCACGTTGCCCCCTGAAGCGTTTGAGTGGGTCTATAAAAACGTAAAAAGTAATATCTGGCTCGTTTCGATGAGCGGAGGGTCAGACGTCTGCAGCGCGTTTGTAGGTGGCAATCCAACGCTTCCGGTATACGCCGGACAAATACAGTGCCGGGCGCTGGCGTGTGATCTCCATGCTTACAACGAAGCCGGTATCGCCGTCTATGAGCAGGTCGGTGAAATGGTGATCCAGAGTCCAATGCCTTCAATGCCGATATATTTTTGGAATGATCCTGATCAGGTCCGGTATATTGAGAGCTACTTTGAAGTATTTCCAAACGCGTGGAGGCACGGCGACTGGATAAAAATTACACGAAACCATGGCGTCATAATTTACGGAAGATCGGATGCGACATTAAATCGGGCAGGCGTCAGAATTGGTACCAGTGAAATCTATCGCGCTATGGATAAGATCGATGAAGTGAGTGACAGTCTGATCATTTGTCTCGAACAAGCAAATGGGGAATTCTGGATGCCCTTATTCGTTGTCATGAATAAGGGGCAGCAATTGACAACTGAGGTGGAGCAAAAAATCAGATTTACGCTGCGCAACGAGTACAGCCCTCGTCATGTTCCCGATGAGATCATTGCGGTCCCAGACATACCCTATACGATCAGCGGAAAGAAAACGGAGACGCCGGTGAAAAAGTTATTTATGGGTATGAATTCTGAAAAAGCTATGACCACCGGTGTATTAAGGAATCCAGATGCTATGGACGCATTCATTGCTCTTGCGAAAGGAAGGCGGTCAGGCTAAGATTCCTTTTCAGAAAGGGATCGCTCAGTTCTCCGTTCGCCGATCTGTTGACGCCACATCGCGTAATACAATCCTTTTTCCTGAAGTAGATCCGAATGTGCCCCTGATTCAGTAATCCTACCCTTCTCGAGCACATAAATAACATCGGCATGCATGATGGTAGATAGCCGGTGCGCAATCATGATCGTAATTTGATTGCGACCTGTCGAGATCTCACGGATGGTTGATGTGATCTCTTCTTCTGTTAGCGAGTCAAGCGCAGAAGTTGCTTCGTCAAAGATCAGGAGTTTAGGGTTTCTTAGCAGTGCTCTCGCAATAGAAATCCGTTGTTTCTCTCCCCCCGAAAGCTTCATTCCATTTTCACCTAACAAAGTGTCCAGGCCATGAGATGATCTGGCAATCAGCTGTGAGGCCGACGCTTTCTGTAAACTATTCATAAGGTCTTCATCGGTAGCATCTGGTTTTACGAATCGGAGGTTGTCTTTGATTGTTCCAGCAAAAAGCTGGGTATCCTGAGTTACGAATCCCATTTGTCTGCGCAACTGGTTATACCGGATGTTCCCGGCGGGTTCTTCATTGAAAAAGATTGTTCCGGAAAGTGGCCTGTAAAGTCCCACAAGAAGCTTTAGGAGCGTAGACTTTCCGGAACCCGATGGTCCGACAAATGCAATGGTATCGCCCAGAGCAACATTAAAGGATATGCCATCGATAGCATTATCCTTGGCAGTTTTGTGACGAAAAACCACGTTCTCAAACTGAAGAGAGCGGATGCTCCCCACCTCCACCGGATAGGCCGGCCGTTGTTCGATGGGCTTCTTCATAAGACTGTCGAAATTGGCTATCGAAACCTCTACCTCACGATATTGAACAATAATATTTCCCAGATCCTGGAGCGGTCCGAAAATGGTTGTGGATATAAACTGCATACTGATCAATTCGCCGGTACTTAAAACGTTGCGAAAAATAAGCCACAAAAGCATAAACAAAATAGATTGGCGTAAAACGTTGAGGGTTGTGCCCTGGAGAAAGGATAGCGTACTTACCTTTCGAACTTTCTGCATTTCCAGGTTATAAATACTTCTCGTCATATCGCTGAGACGCCTGATTTCAGGAAATGTCAATCCAAGGCTTTTAACCAATTCAATATTGCGCAAGCTCTCGGTCATGATTCCGCTCATGCGGTTTGTCTCCCGATTGATTGAGCGTTGCACCCTTTTTATCTTTTTTGAAAGCGTACCAGTCAACGCTGCCAGAATTAACACCCCTATGAGAAAGACCGGGATTAACAATCCACTCTTGGTGATGCTATACCAGATGAGAAACCCGATTCCAACCAGGGATGAAAAAACAATGTTGATGAATGAGTTTACGAATCGTTCAGTGTCGGTTTTTACTTTTTGCAGGACGGACAGCGTTTCGCCACTCCTGCTTTCTTCGAATTCCTGAAACGACAAACGAAGGGTCTGCCGCAATCCATCATTAAAAATCTGCATACCGAACTGCGCCACGGTCTGCCTGGTTGTGTACTCCTGGAAAGCCTTTGCGACCCGCGCAAGCAGGGCAATGCCTACAGCCACCATTAACCATAAGAATACCTCCCGCATCAATTCATCTTGAGGACGACTATTAATCTTTGTGGCGTAGTCATCGATTATTTTACCAAAGATTATAGGATCAATGAGGTTAAGAAGCTGCGAAATACCTGCAAGCAGCAGAGACAACAGTATCAATTTGTAGTACGGGCGGAGATATTTCCATAGGAGCGCCATTGTGCTTGGGTCAGGTACGAATTCGCGCAAATCGCGCTTGTCATTTAACCATCAGATCAATTTAGTTGTTATTCGCGGTATCCTTAACCCGTTTTGGATAGCTGCCAGCATGCAACAAAAAATCATTAAAACGAAAAAGGACGAAAGCGCACTGCTTAAATTGCCGCTATGAAAAAATCGACAATCAACTTCACGGTAGAACTGGATCAAAACAACATTCCTGAGAAAATATTCTGGGACGCCACGGAAAAGCCTGATCCTGGCCTTTCAGAAACAAAATCAATTAGTGTCGCCCTGTGGGATCATATCCAAAAAAATACGCTTCGAATCGACCTTTGGGCTAAAGATATGCCTGTCGACGAAATGAAGCGGTTCCATGTCGAATGCCTTGGTGGCATCGCGCAAAGCATACTAAGTTCGACTAAAGATGAACACATGTCTAACGAGATAAATGCCCTTTGTGAGCGGCTTGTCGATTACTTGAAAAAAGAGAATACCTGATTTCAGGGTAGTTCAAACGTTTGTTATTTCGTTATTTTTTGTACTTTTCCGTTCAGAAGCTCGGTATGCATACTAAATTGCTAAAGGATAAGCTTTTATTATTCACCAATTTCCAAAGAGTCTATGAAGGGATTTCACAAGAATTTTACCGCGGCTGGGCTGTTTATGCTCGTCGCAACATTGGCATTTGGCCAGACCAGCATCAGCGGGAATGTTACTGATGCCGTCAGCGGGGAATCTCTTGCTGGCGTAAACATTATTGTAAAAGGCAGGGTCATTGGAACGATCACTGACACCAATGGGGACTTCAGCTTAAATGTTAGCACAGCCCCACCGTTGACCCTTGTGCTGTCCTTTGTAGGCTATCGCACGCAGGAGGTCGCTGTTTCAGAAAGCAATGTTTCCGGACTTGCCATAAAATTGGAGGAACAAACCATTCTTGGACAAGAGGTAGTCGTGTCCGCTTCACGTGTTGAAGAAAGTATCCTGAAGTCGCCAGTTACCGTTGAGAAACTCGACCTGCTGGCTATACGCCAGGCACCCTCCGCTGACTTTTTCGACGCGTTGGCAAACGTAAAAGGTGTTCAGTTTACATCCAGCAGCTTGAATTTCCCCCAGATAAACACCCGAGGATTTGCAACCATTGCAAATGTGAGGTTTGTTCAAATGGTGGATGGAATTGATACCCAGGCTCCATTGCTTAATTTTCCCACCGGTAATATTGTTGGTATTGGAGAACTGGATACCGAAAGCATGGAATTGTTGCCGGGTACAGCCTCGGCGTTGTATGGACCAAATGCATTCAATGGAGTTTTGCTGATGAATAGCAAGAGTCCTTTTGAATACCAGGGATTTAGTGCGCAAATCAAGGGTGGCCTTACGACCTCGGATGCACAAGGTGAGAGTTATCCCTTTTATAGTTTCAATGCGCGTTACGCCAAGGCTTTCAATAATAAATTTGCCTTTAAAGTGAACTTCGCCTATATGAGTGCGGAGGACTGGCGAGGGAACGACTACACAACCGATGTCAATGATCCCGAGTCAACGGTAAGCCTGGTAGGCAAACCAAATTTTGACGGTGTAAACCTTTATGGAGATGAGACCCGCATTCCTGTTCCATTACCAATACCCGGTTATAATGCCTTAGACTTACGAAGGACGGGCTGGCGTGAAGAAGATCTCATTGACAATTATGACGCGACCAGCATTAAGGGCGATGTGGCGTTGCATTACCGGCCAAACGACAATCTTGAACTATTGTACAATTACCGCTTCGGAGGAGGAAGTTCAGTTTATCAAGGCTCCCAGAAATATGCATTGCGCGACTTCACGCAACAATTCCATAAGCTCGAACTGAAAGGAAACAATTTCTTTATTCGCGGTTATGTAACGGCTACAGACGCAGCTGACTCATATAACATGGCTGCGTTAGGTGGTGTATTAAATGAACGGATTAGTCCAACAGCAAGCCAATGGGCACCCGAATATGCTCAAACTTATATATTGGCGAGACAAGGATATGTGCAGGGTGTACCTGCCGGGAATGATGAATTGGCGCACCAGGCAGCACGCGCCTACGCAGATAGGAACAGACCATCTGTAGGGAGTGCTGAATACAAAGCATTACTGGAAGATGTGAGAAATTCA
>CAMLER010000236.1 GCA_946478915.1 uncultured Chryseolinea sp. | reverse complement strand
CGAATCCCGCCCTCTCCGCCTTCGGTCGCCGAAGCTTTAGCGTAGGCGACCTCGTGCGCTAAAGCTATAGCGGTGGCGCAAGCTTCAGCGTAGGCGACCTTCTCTACCCTGCACATCGACCTTTAATAGTTTCTCGTCGACCTTCGGCGGACGCGGTCCGCTTGGGGTTAATTTCAAAGTAGTCATCAAGTTTTTTATATACAAGATACTTCGGTCGCCGACCGTAGCTATTAAGTATGATTGGCGAAAAGATAATATTGCACACCTTATTCCCTATTCCTTATTCCCTATACCTCCTCTTCTTAGAACCCACAGAGCATGACAGCAGGAATAAGTATTAATCGGTGACTGAAGTTGCGACGCTTCTTTTTTTGTACTTGAACTTCAATATTTTACAAATTTGTTCATCGTGTGTGTGACTTTATTCGGTATTTAGCATTGTTACAGCTGGAAAATAAAGTCGGGCCGCCAGCAGAAAAATTTTCTAAAAAGTATTTAGAAATCGACAAAACGTTTAATTTTGGCGCTTTCAATGCTACTAAACCTTTAACTATGAAAAAATTATTCGCGATTATCGCACTTGTGGGGGTACTGGCGTCCCCTTCTCTTTATGGTCAGGATGATACCACTGCAACCGACACAGCTCCTGTAGAGCAACCTACGGAGACAGCGTCCTCTGTTCCGGTTGAAGACGAGGACCAGTCTTTCCATGAAGTTCTCAAGGATCAATTCATCGCAGGTGGAGCCGAATTCATGACGCCAATTCTTATATGCTTGATCATTGGATTGGCCATCTCGATCGAGAGGATAATCATGCTGAATCTTGCAACTACCAATACAAGAAAATTGTTAGGCCAAATTGAGGACGCACTATCAAAAGGTGGTGTTAACGCTGCTTTAGATGTAACTCGCAACACTCGTGGCCCAGTGGCATCAATTTTTACACAAGGTCTGATGCGTTATCATGAAGGTATCGATATGGTTGAAAAATCGATCGTATCTTATGGTGGTGTTGAAATGGGTAAGCTTGAAAGAGGATTGATCTGGATCTCTTTGATGATTTCACTTGGTCCCATGCTCGGTTTCTTTGGAACTGTTGTAGGGATGGTTATCGCGTTCGATACGATTGAAAAAGCAGGGGACATTTCGCCTTCTATCGTTGCTGGGGGTATGAAAGTGGCCTTGATCACAACGGTTGGTGGTCTTATCGTGGGTATGATTCTCCAGGTCCTCTACAACTATTTGGTATCAAAAATTGATGGTTTGGTAAATAGCATGGAAGATGCTTCAATCTCCCTGGTGGATCTTTTGGTAAAGCATAAGCTGGTTAAATAAGAATCTTATGTTAGACTTCGGACTTTATGCTCTTTATGTGTTATTATTCATTGCAGTAGCTGCAGCGGTAATATTCCCATTGATAAATTCGTTTTCAAACCCCGCGAGCCTTATAAGGTCTGCAATTGGCGTAGGCGTAATCGTGGTATTGTTTGGAATTGCATATGCGCTTTCAGATTCTGTGCTCCCGCGAAGTGCAATAGCAGCAGGGCTTTCAGAATCTTCCGTTAAACTTATCGGTGCTGGATTAATAATGCTCTATATTGTATTTATCCTCGCCGTCCTAGCACTTATATATTCTGAAATCAGTAAAGCATTGAAATAATATGGCAAGGTCAACTCCTGAAATTCCAAATGCATCGATGGCGGACATCGCGTTCCTTTTGTTGACCTTCTTCTTGATGACAACAACCGTGGCGAGCGACAAGGGATTGATGATTCAATTGCCTCCTCCGCCAGAAGCACTGCCACCGGATACAGACGTTGAGATACCTGAGAGAAATCTCTTCAAGATTCAGGTCAACTCATTCGATAAACTCCTGGTTGAGGGTAATCCATGGACAGCTTCATACCGGGAACTTACTGATGATATCAAAGAGTTCATCATGAACAACGGTGCGGATCCGGCGTCTTCAGATAATCCTCAGAAAGCAATTGTTTCTTTCAAAACTGACCGTGGTACTACGCACAAAGCATTCATTGATGTACTGGATGCTATTCAGGCTGCATATCACGAGATCTATGCGGAGCGCGCGGGTGTGACTGTTGAACGCTGGAGGGAAATTGCTTCCGAACCAAATGCTGACCAGCAAACCAGGCAACAGTATGATAAAGGAAGAGGTGTTTTGCCTGGTGGGGGAGTTGAGATCCCTATGGCCTTGTCAATCGCTGAACCAACCAAAGTGGGTGGCTAAAATTAAGTAAGATTATGTCTAAGTTTAAAAAGAAAGCTAATACAAAACAGGATATACCAACTTCGTCGATGCCCGACGTTGTATTTATGCTCCTGTTCTTTTTCATGGTAACAACGAAGATGCGTGAAACAAACATCAACGTTGAGCAGCGCATGCCTCAGGCTACGCAGCTTCGAACCCTGGCTAAGAAATCATTGATCTCTTACCTGTATATCGGTGCGCCAAAAAAGATTGATCAGTTTGGTTCAGAACCTAAGATACAGGCTAACGATGTGTTCATCGAACCTAAGGGTGTTATACAGTGGGTGAATTCAGAGAAAGCTAAACTTGATGAAGTAGATCGGGATGCCATTACTATTTCACTTAAAGTTGACGTGGACTCAAAACGTGGATTGATCGCTGACGTTGAAACTGAGTTGAGAAGAGCTAATGCCAGAAAGCTCCTTTACTCAGCAAATGCCAAAATCGACAGATAATTTTTTCAAAAAGTAATATTAAATTGCCCTGCCCGGTTTTCGTGGCGGGGCTTTTTATTTTATGGCCGATAAAAGTATCGCGGCGACCGTCGCGTTAAACAATACGAAAACCGTGCGGGCCTGGTACATGTACGACTGGGCAAATTCGGTCTACTCACTCGTTATCACGTCCTCTATTTTTCCCATTTATTATGAATCGGTAACAACTACCAATGGTAATGATGTAATTCAGTTCCTTGGATATTCATTGCCTAATTCTGTACTGTACTCATACGCGCTCTCTATTTCATTTCTTATTGTTGCGGCTATTCTCCCTTTCCTCTCAGGCGTGGCAGATTACACCGGCCGAAAAAAAGTCTTTATGAAATTTTTTGTATGGATGGGAAGTCTTTCGTGCATCGGTCTTTATTTTTTTGATGATATAACGGTGCTTTGGTGGGGTATACTTTGCTCTATCCTGGCCAGCATTGGCTATTCCGGTAGCCTTGTATTTTATAATGCCTTTCTGCCGGAAATTGTTTCTGAAGACCGGTACGATTTAACCAGTGCCCAAGGATACTCAATGGGATATTATGGCAGTGTCATTCTTATGGTGATCTGCCTGATGATCATCATGAACTATGGCACATTCGGTTTTTCAAGCGATGGTTCAGCGACAAGGTTTACTTTTCTGCTGGTAGGGGTATGGTGGATAGGTTTTGCAATGATTCCATTTACCTACTTACCTGAAAGTTCGAATAGGCAACGGTCTACAGGTAATATTTGGTCAAAAGGCTACCAGGAAATATCAAAGGTTTGGAAGAGCCTCAGGCAGCACCCGGACTTAAAGCGATTCCTTGTTGCTTTCTTTTTTTATAATTCGGGAGTTCAAACTGTCATGTACCTCTCCACATTGTTTGGAACGGATGTCCTGAATCTTGAAAGTACCAAACTTATCATGACCGTGTTGATCATACAGCTTGTTGGTGCCGTAGGCGCCTGGGCATTTTCAAGGCTGTCGTTTAGCAGAGGGAATCAATTTTCGCTCGTCACCATGCTAACCATATGGTGTATCGTCTGTATTGGTGCGTACTTTACAACTACAGAATACCAGTTCTATTTATTGGCAACAGTCGTTGGGCTCATCATGGGAGGTATACAATCTTTATCTCGCGCCACGTATTCGAAACTTATTCCGGAAGGCACGCGTGATAATGCATCTTACTTCAGTTTTTATGATGTTACGTTTAACGTTTCCATTGTTGTCGGTACTTTTTCTTATGGCCTGATCGATCAGATTACCGGAAGCATGAGAAACAGTGCCTTGTTTCTAACGCTCTATTTTATTGCGGGAATGACACTGCTGCTTACTATTAAATCCACCGATATCAAAAAGTAATTCGAAGCATTAAACAAACTTCAAACCTCAGACCTCAAACCTAATACCTCAAGTGCTTCACCGTCATTCCATTGTTGATCAATTGCTTTAATGAATCAATTCCGATTTTTAAGTGGATTTCTACAAAGTTTTTCGTTACGGAAGTATCGCTTAATTCCGTCTTCACACCTTCGGGAACCATGGGTTGATCCGATATCAGCAGTAGCGCACCCGTTGGAATCTTGTTTGAAAATGCGGTTGAAAAAATGGTCGCCGTTTCCATATCAATAGCCTGTGCCCGGATTCTTCGCAGGTAAATTTTGAAATCCTCATCCCACTCCCAAACTCGCCGGTTGGTTGTATAAACTGTGCCGGTCCAATAGTCCTGGCCATAATCACGAATAGTTGTGGAAATTGCTTTTTGCAAGGCAAATGCCGGGAGGGCAGGAACCTCGGGAGGGAAGTAGTCATTGGATGTACCCTCGCCGCGAATTGCAGCTATCGGCAAGATCAGGTCTCCCAGTTGGTTCTTACTCTTCAGTCCTCCACATTTTCCAAGAAACAGGGTCGCCTTTGGCTTTATGGCACTCAGGCAATCCATTATGGTTGCAGCGTTGGGACTGCCCATACCAAAATTGATAATGGTGATTCCTTCTGCTGTTGCACTACGCATAGCGCGGTCTACCCCATTAACGGGAACATTGTGCCAGCTGGCAAACAACGAAACATAGTTGTCAAAATTTGTCAGCAGAATATATTCTCCGAATTTGTCAATCGGCTGACCGGTATAACGTGGAAGCCAATTGGCTACAATGTCCTGTTTTGTCTTCATGAATATAAAGTTATCATAAAAAATGTGGCCTTAAATGTTCTGTTGTACGATCTTCGCGACAACGATTAACTATTGAGCGGGTCTATCATGTAGATTGTATGATAAAACTAAACCTTCCCACCTTTGATATTAACCTCCGCAGGGACGGGACGAAGGTTTTGATTTTTGATCTTTTGCGAAAGCGGCATGTCACGTTGACGCCAGAAGAATGGGTTCGTCAGCACTTCATTCACTACCTTATTTATCACCTCAAGTATCCGCGCGCATTGATAAAGATAGAGGGTGGACTTACGTTCAACTCGCTTCAGAAAAGGTCTGATATCGTAGTATTCGATCGCACAGGAAGCCCTTGGATGGTCATCGAATGCAAAGCTCCTGACCTACAATTAAGCGAACGCACCGTTATGCAGGCCTCAATGTATAACCACACGCTAAAGGCAAGATATCTGGTGGTAACGAATGGCATGTCGCATATCTGCTGCGAAATAAACTGGGAGAATAGAGATACCGTTGTGATGCCCGAAATGCCGCAATATGTCTAATCTTCCAATCTTCTAATTTTCTAATCTTCCAATCTACAAAAACTTCCTCACGTCTTCGTACGGAAGATCAAAGGCATCGGCGACCGCCTTGTACACAACTTCACCATGTATCACATTCAATCCGTTGCGCAGTTCAGTGCTTTCCTGGCAGGCTTTCTTCCAACCCTGATTTGCCAAACGGATAGCATATGGTAACGTTGCATTAGTCAGGGCTAACGTTGATGTATATGGTACTGCGCCGGGCATGTTCGCGACGCAATAGTGAACAACATCATCTATAATGAATGTGGGATTTTCGTGCGTGGTAGGAGTGCAAGTTTCGATGCATCCACCCTGGTCAACGGCCACATCGACCAGCACTGTCCCGGCCCTCATGTCTTTCAACATATCGCGCGTGATTAATTTCGGAGCCTTAGCGCCGGGTACTAACACGCCACCGATTATCAGGTCAGCATCTTTGATGAGTTCCCTTATGGTATACTCGTTGGATACAATCGTGTGAACATTCTTAGGCATTACATCGTCCAGATACCGGAGTCGATTGATATTCAAATCTAGAATTGTTACATCGGCTCCCATACCTGCCGCAATTTTTGCGGCATTCGTGCCCACCACTCCGCCTCCGAGAATCAACACCTGAGCGGGACGAACACCAGGAACTCCTCCGAGCAAAATGCCTCGACCCTTCAACGGTTTCTCCAGATATTTTGCTCCTTCTTGAATGGCCATTCGCCCCGCCACTTCCGACATCGGAATAAGAAGAGGAAGACTCCCATCCAATCTTTCAACAGTCTCATACGCCAGACAAACGCCGCCGCTTGCCATCATGGCCTTGGTGAGTGGTTCGTACGATGCAAAGTGAAAGTAAGTGAAAACAAGTTGGCCTCTGCGAATGAGTTTGTATTCCTCTTCGATCGGCTCTTTGACCTTGATGATCATTTCAACTTGTTCAAATATATTTGCCGCGCTTTCATCTATTCTGGCGCCCGCCTTGCGATAGGCTTCATCATTAAATCCACTGCCAACTCCCGCGTTCGATTGTACAATTACCTGATGTCCGCGCTTGACTAACTCCTGCGTTCCGGCAGGTGTCAATGCTACACGATTCTCGTTATTTTTTATTTCTTTGGGTACGCCAATGATCATAGATGTCGCAATTTGAAGCCGAACAAATATAGCTAAAGGGCTAATCCGCAAAGGGAACTAAGTAAACCTTTTTGTAAAATGAGTGTCCGCCTGTTGATAAAAATACCGCTTCAGACAAAATTTTTCAGTGATCTGAACCTATAGACGCATGAATCGGTTTGATGACAAAGACAGCCTTTTGAAAGTTACTGGTAATTTCTATTTTTGAACTGGTAGCACGATCATTCATCTTTTAACCACCACGATTTTGAGCGCAACAAAAGAGGTGAAGTCAAAATTTTCGCAGGCTAAGGTGAAGGAAATTCTTTCTGATTACCGACTTGCAGTCGAAAGCCGTGAAGCCAGTCTCATCGGACGCCGCGAGGTCTTCATGGGAAAAGCTAAGTTTGGCATCTTTGGAGATGGAAAAGAGATCGCTCAAATCGCCATGGCGAAAGTATTTCGCAAAGGAGATTTTCGCGCTGGCTATTATCGCGATCAGACATTTATGTTTGCGATAGGCGAACTAACCGTTCAGCAATATTTTGCGCAATTATATGCACACACCAGTTTAGAAGCAGACCCCGCTTCAGCTGGCCGCCTGATGAATGGTCATTACGCCACTCGATTTCTTAATGATGATGGAGTCTTCATCGATCTGACCAAAACCAATAATAGCAGCGCCGATATATCACCCACTGCCGGACAAATGCCACGATTGCTTGGGCTGGCGTATGCATCGAAATTATTTCGCGAAAATCCGGCGTTAAAAGATTTCTCAACGCTTTCAAACAATGGGAATGAAATTGCATTCGGTACTATAGGAAATGCTTCCACATCAGAGGGAATGTTTTTTGAATGTTGCGACACCTCGGTCTCCGCGCTCGCAACG
>CAMLER010000235.1 GCA_946478915.1 uncultured Chryseolinea sp. | reverse complement strand
ACAGTCTCCGGTGCTAGTCCCTCTCATGATTTGGGTACCATTCGATTAACTACTTCTGTTAGCACGTTGGATGAAGTAGTGGTGCAAGCTGAAAAGAGCTCCATGGAATTATCGCTTGACAAAAAAGTTTTTAATGTCGGTCAGGACCTTGCAAATGCGGGTGGATCTGCGAATGATATTTTGATGAATATACCTTCCGTATCAGTGGACCCGGAAGGTACTGTAAAACTGCGGGGTAGCGACAACGTTCGAATCTTAATCGATGGCAAACCTTCCGGCCTGGTCAGTTTCAAAGGCGGCAGCGGACTTCAACAGCTTCAGGCAAGCATGATCGAACGTGTCGAAGTGATAACAAATCCTTCGGCGCGATACGAAGCGGAAGGCATGGCGGGCATCATAAATATTATTCTGAAGAAAGAAAGGAATCAGGGCTTCAATGGTTCGTTCGAAGTCATCACTGGCCATCCAACCAACCTCGGTGCGGCTGCGAACCTTAACTATCGCCACAAGCGCATCAATTTTTTCGTGAATTACAGCATTGCTTTTCGGGAACAACAGGGTAGTGGCGAGCTCTATCAGGAAACGTACAGAGACAACAGTACATTGATTTTGCAGCAGAGCACCGACGGTCTGATTACGGGATTCAATACAAACATTCGTGGCGGGCTTGATTATTACTTTAACGAAAAAAATATTCTCACCGGCTCTTATTTGTACCGCAGAAGCAAGGGATCACGCATTACCGACATCCGATATGATGATTATTTGAACGACACAAGCAACCCATTAGGGTTTACAAAGAGACGGCAGGACGAAGATGAGACTGAGCCTAATTCAGAGTATTCGCTGATTTATAAAAGATCGTACGAACAAAAAGGACATGAGCTTACAGCGGAGTTTAAATTTTTGGACAATTGGGAAAGTTCTGACCAATGGTTCTCACAAAACAAATTTGCTACTGATGGAAGCGAAATCGGTTCTACGCTGGAGAGATCTTTAAACGATGAATTCGAAAAACAATACCTTTTTCAGGTTGATTATGTAAAACCGATCGGGAAGGAAGGTAAATTTGAGACTGGAGCACGTTCAAGTTTTCGCGACATGGTCAACGATTACGTTGTCACACGCGAAAGCAACGAAGGTGTATATGATCCGCTGCCTCCTGATCTGGACCTGGATAATATTTTTGTTTACGACGAAAACATCCATGCGGTATATGGAATCCTTGGCAATAAGACAAAGAGGTGGTCGTACCAGGCAGGTTTAAGGGCTGAATGGACCGATGTGAAAACTACATTGAAGGAGACACCGGAACAGGTAAACCCGAGAAAATATTCAAATCTTTTCCCTAGCGCGCACGTTACCGTCGATTTACCGAAGGATAACGCGCTGCAGGTTAGCTTTAGCCGTAGGGTTAGACGACCATTTTACAATGACCTAAGCCCCTTTATGACTTTTTCAGACAGTCGAAACTATTTTAGTGGTAATCCTGATCTAGACCCTGAATTCAGCAACGTTTATGAATTGGGTCATATCAAATATTTTGAAAATGGCTCGCTTTCGTCGTCGGTTTATTACCGCGATACCGAGGATAAGATCGATCGGATAAGAACTGTGGACGAAAACGGAAATTCAGTTACACTCCCGCAAAATCTGTTGTCCGAACAGGCAATGGGAATTGAAGTCAGTAGCACATTATCACCTATGCCATGGTGGAAACTCGATTTAAATTTTAATTTTTTCCACGCCGACATCGACGGAAGCAACATTGTTGGAGCTTACAAAGCGACAACGTATAGCTGGTTCGTTAGGCAGACCTCGCGATTTACTTTACCAAAGAACCTGGACATTCAAATCAGAGGTAATTACGAAGCTCCACAAAACACCGCCCAAGGAAAACGAAAATCGTTGTATTATACCGACCTCTCTCTCAGCAAGGATGTCTTAAACGGGCGGGGAACAATCAATTTCAGTGTACTCGATGTATTCAATACACGACGAAGCAGGGCTGTGTCTGAGGGAGCAAATTTCTATACTGAATCGGATTTCCAGGGCAGGAGAAGACAATTCAATCTGACTTTCAATTACAGGATCAAACAGGCCAAACAAGTGAAGAAAGCATTGCCTGAGGACTAGATCAAAGTCCGTTGTAATAGGCGGCTAGCTTCTTCAGATCCTCTGCATTTCGGGTGTTGAGTTTTTCTTTTTTTGCATATGACTCCAGTTGAGCCTGGTTGTCGGGCAAACTTGATATCAAAGTTTTCAATGAACCGGCTTTGGTGATTTCTCCGCTTCCAATTTTATAATAGTAAATGTCTGCAGCGCGCGTAAATTTTGCCGGCGTATTTGAAGACTCCAATGCTTTTGCCTCTTGCTTGTCCGTGAATCGCACAACCTTTTTTGCCAGCACTGTCAGTTTTCCGCTGTCAAGCCTTGTCAGGTATCCATAGTCCATTTTGTCCCTTATTTCGTACTTCTCAACGACATATGTTTCATCACCGATTATTACTTTTTGGATGCGCTCACCTGGATAAAGCGCATAGGTCAGATCGTTTTGCCTGAATTCCATTTGATCGTTGAAAATATTGTAACGAAGTGGAACGGCAGTGTACTTTTTACCCGTGCTGAAAACCTGCCCGATGACGAATTCCTCGTTCAAAAAGGGAGAGCCTTCATAATCTTTTACACTCCGGTCGATATCCTTTGCCTGCTTGATCAGCATATGATCTCTTAAATCCATTCCGGTCATGGCTTGACCAAAGGTGAACGACGGAATAAGAAGCGTGAACGCAATGAGAACAATCTTTCTTACATGCATACAAATAACGGTTTTATGCAATTAAGTAAAAGTCTTTCAACAAATGAATTTGGGGATAGATTCCGGGTTATTATAATAAAAAAGGCTGTCCATTTTAAGGACAGCCTCTTCGATTTTAGATTTGAATTTGACTAACTGCCACATGCCTCGCATGCGTCTGGGTTGTCAAGTGAGCAGCTCATGTCGGCACGTTTCTGATCGTAATCTTCTTCCGATTGCGCGTATGGAATAGCCTGCTGGTTTTCAGCAACAGCATAAGCTACGGCAGGATCTGCTACCTTTTCCGCAACAACGGGAGTAGAAACAGCTGCCGGTTGAGCCACAGCAGATTTGTCTAGCGTGAATTTGATTGCATCAGCAGCCGCAGTGGAGCGCAGATAATACATACCAGTCTTCAGACCTTTTTTCCAGGCATAAAAATGCATGGAAGTCAGCTTACCGAAATTCGGATTGGTAAGATGGATGTTCAGACTTTGTGATTGACAGATGTACGCGCCGCGGTCGGCCGACATATCAATGATCGATTTCTGGGAAATTTCCCAAACCGTTCTATAGATATCTTTAATGTTCTGAGGGATTTCAGGAATTGATTGAATTGAACCGTTAGCGGCTATCAATTTTTGACGCATGGTCTCGCTCCACAATCCCAGACTCATCAGATCCCTCATCAGGTGCTTGTTTGCAATAATAAATTCACCTGATAAAGTTCTTCGCGTATAAATATTCGAAGTGTATGGCTCGAAGCACTCGTTATTTCCAAGGATTTGAGAAGTAGATGCAGTAGGCATAGGAGCAAGCAACAGGGAGTTGCGCACGCCGAATTGTTTTACATCTCTTTTCAACTGATCCCAATTCCAACGGCCGCTCTTAGGTGTGACGTTCCACATGTCGAATTGGAAAATTCCCTTTGAAACGGGCGAGCCTTTGAAGGTTTCATATGGTCCCTGAACCTTTGCCAGTTCCATTGAGGCTTCCATTGCACCGAAGTATATAGTTTCGAATATATCCTCGTTCAACCGCCGTGCTTCGGGTGAGTCAAAAGGCATGCGCAACATGATAAATGCATCGGCAAGTCCTTGAACACCGAGCCCGATCGGACGATGTCTCATGTTGGAGTTCCGTGCCTCAGGAACCGGATAGTAATTGATATCAATTACTTTGTTCAGATTCCGGGTGGCGACCTTCGTAATTTCGTATAGCTTCTGATGATCGAATTTTCCGTTTTCAATAAACTTCGGTAATGCAATAGAAGCGAGGTTACAAACCGCTACTTCATCCGGCGAAGTATATTCAATGATTTCAGTACACAGGTTGCTTGACTTGATCGTGCCCAGGTTCTTTTGATTCGATTTCCGGTTGGCAGCATCCTTATAAAGAATATAAGGCGTTCCGGTCTCGATCTGCGACTCGAGAATTTCAAACCACAGATCCTGAGCTTTTACCTGGCGACGGAACTTATTCTCTCGCTCATATTTTTCGTAGAGCCGTTCAAATTCCTCACCGTATACTTCCGCCAGGCCTGGTGCTTCGTTCGGGCAAAACAGCGACCACATTTCATTGTTTTCCACCCGTTTCATAAACAGGTCAGAAATCCACAGTGCAAAGAACAGATCTCGTGCTCTGAGCTCTTCTTTTCCATGGTTTTTTTTCAGGTCGAGGAAGTCAAAAATATCGGAATGCCAGGGCTCCAGGTAAATAGCAAAGCTTCCTTTGCGTTTGCCACCTCCTTGATCGACATAGCGAGCTGTCATATCAAAGTTTCTCAGCATGGGAACAATACCGTTCGACGTTCCTCCGGTTCCTTTGATGTACGAACCCTTCGCGCGAATATTGTGGATGCTAAGTCCGATACCGCCTGCTGATTGGGAGATCTTCGCACATTGTTTCAGTGTATCATAGATGCCATCGATGCTGTCATCCTTCATGGTCAATAGGAAACACGAAGACAATTGCGGTTTAGGTGTTCCGGCATTGAACAAGGTTGGTGTTGCATGCGTAAACCATTTTTCCGACAACAGATTATAAGTTTCGATTGCAGCGGGTATATCGCTGCCGTGTATCCCAACGGCTACACGCATGAGTAGATGCTGCGGGCGCTCTACGACTTTGTTGTCGATTTTCATCAGATACGAGCGCTCCAAGGTTTTGAAACCGAAGTAATCGTAGCTGAAATCGCGATCGTAAATTATAGCTTCGTCGAGTGCCGCTGCATGTTCCTTTATAACTTTATATGTTTCCTTTGAAATCAAAGGCGCGTTTTGTCCATTCTTAGGATCAACGTGCGTGTAAAGCCGTTTCATCGTATTGGAAAACGACTTGCTTGTTACTTTGTGCAGATTGGAAACGGCAATTCGCGCTGCAAGCTTCGCGAAATCAGGATGTTTGGTTGTAAGGGTCGCCGCTATTTCGGCGGCAAGGTTGTCTAGCTCTTGCGTTGACACGCCGTCATAAAGGCCATTGATCACCTTCATGGCCACTTCAACAGGGTTGACGAATTTAGGATCTAATCCATAACAGAGTTTTTCAATTCGGGCGGTGATTTTATCAAACTTAACACTTTCTCTGCGTCCGTCGCGTTTTAATACTAGCATCTTATCAATGAGGGTTGTTGTAAGAAAAGTTTAAAAAGTGATTGAATGTAATTAAAAATCTTCGTTCAGTGAAAATTTCTCCGTGGTTTCTTTCTCCATACTTTTCATCACGCCGGCCTTCTGATATTCCGCTACGCGTTTCTCGAAGAAGTTTGTCTTTCCACGCAATGAAATCATATCCATAAAATCAAATGGATTGGTAGCATTATAAATCTTCTTTCCGATTAGTTCATTTAATAAACGATCGGCAACAAATTCGATATACTGTCTCATCTGAACAGCATTCATTCCAATAAGGTTTACCGGTAGGGCATCCGTTACAAATTCTTTTTCGATTTCTACGGCATCTTGAATGATGTCGATTACAGTTTGTTCAGGCAGCTTATTTACAACGTGACTCGTGTATAGGTGACACGCAAAGTCACAGTGCAATCCTTCGTCGCGGGAGATTAGTTCATTTGAAAAACTCAATCCGGGCATAAGTCCGCGCTTCTTTAGCCAAAAGATCGAACAAAATGATCCGGAAAAGAAAATTCCTTCCACCGCAGCAAAGGCGATAAGACGTTCCTGGAAACTTCCCTGGTTGATCCACCGCAGGGCCCACTCCGCTTTCTTCCTCACGCAATCCATGGTTTCTATAGCATGAAAAAGTTTATCCTTTTCCTTCGGATCCTTCACATACGTATCGATGAGCAATGAATACGTCTCGGAATGGATATTTTCGATGGTGATCTGGAATCCGTAAAAGAATTTTGCTTCCGTATACTGAACCTCTGAGATGAAGTGCTCGGCAAGATTCTCGTTAACAATTCCATCACTTGCGGCAAAGAAGGCCAGCACGTGGGTGATAAAATGTCTTTCGCCGTCATTCAGGTTCATCCAGTCGCGCAAGTCCTGACTGAGGTCTATTTCTTCAGCCGTCCAAAAACTAGCTTCAGCCTGTTTATAGAACTTCCAAATGTCGTGTTGACGGATGGGGAATAGGACAAACCGATCCTTGTTTTCCTTCAGGATGGGTTCTTCATGTAATGCCTGGCTCATTAGCAGTTGTGTTTGAGGTTAACCAAAAAATATTAAAGGGGTACCAGCCTCGGCTGACACCCGGAAATTCTAACTAATAAAATTTTGTTTGGTGATACGGAATGAAAAATCCTATCCGTATCAAGTGTACAAATGAAGTGGAATGAATCTAAAAAACAAAACTGCGATTCCAGCGTAAATACAACGATTGTGGATAACTTGTTAATACTTTGTGGAAAGATAAGTTACTGTGAAATAGTGGCTTAATCCGGGCTCCTTATGCGTTTCTTTCAGACAAAAAGATCCCAAAAGAAAATCAAATTTTTTTTTGTACCGATTTAACCATTTGTTACAAGATATTTCATCCGTATTTACGATTTAAGGATTCTTTTTTTACCTTTGCAGTCCAATTTTCAAAAGTATGTACGCAATAGTAGAAATCGCAGGAAAGCAGTTTAAGGTTTCTAAAGACCAATACATTTATGCACCTAGAATCGAAGGCGATGCAGGTTCTGCCATCAGCTTTGATAAGGTCCTTCTGGTTGACAATGGCAGCACTGTCGATATCGGAGCTCCGCTTTTATCAGGTGTTACCGTGTCAGGAAAGATCCTTGAGCACGTAAAAGGCGATAAAGTAATCGTTTTCAAAAAGAAACGTAGAAAAGGCTATGCGGTGAAAAATGGTCATCGTCAGCATTTCACCAAAGTACAGATCGAAACCATCGGATAATTTTAAGAATTAAGATATTTTTCAAGCATGGCACATAAAAAGGGCGAAGGTAAAGTAAAGAACGGTCGCGAATCGGAAAGCAAACGATTAGGGATTAAGGTTTACGGCGGACAAAAAGTTGTTGCAGGAAATATTATCGTGCGTCAACGCGGAACCAAACACCATCCAGGCAAAAACGTAGGTATTGGTAAGGACCATACCCTGTTTGCGCTTACCAATGGAATTGTGGTGTTCAAGCGGAGAAGAGAAGACAAGTCTTTTGTTTCTGTTGAACCAGTAGCGGAAGCATAATCCAATACAGTATTTAGGAAAGCCGTCTCAGGTCTGGGACGGCTTTTTTTA
>CAMLER010000234.1 GCA_946478915.1 uncultured Chryseolinea sp. | reverse complement strand
AATTATGCTCATAGCGGCATAAACGCGCGATGGTTTGAGCTAACGACAGGGATACGCGTGAAAATATGGAAAATAATTTGGATGGGGTATACAGCGCGCTTCAAATTCGGCTTAAAACATGACGAGACTGAAAAAATAATTCCGGCAGATGTTCCCGGATATGGGCGCACTTACAAAGACTCTTATTGGGGTTTTAATTATCAGATTTTCATTCGTATTCCCGTAAGGAAGTCGCCGATCCCTGCAACCCAAAAAGATAACTAGCTTTTGATAAGTGTTTCGAATATAGATTAAACAGCGAATATCGGTCAGGTCAGAAACCGTGTACGTTACATTCGGTGCGCTCCATCGTGATCCTTGGGCATTTGAAATCTGAGAATTTGCAGCTTATTCTACAACGAACGGCGTTTATGCTTTCTTGAAAAGTGAGTCAACAAATTCCATTTTATTGAAAGTTTGAAGGTCATCCACTTTTTCGCCCACGCCGATGTATCGCACCGGTATCTTAAATTCATCGGAGATACCAATAACAACGCCACCCTTAGCCGTTCCATCGAGTTTTGTTATGGCTAAAGCGGTGACATCGGTCGCCTTAGTAAATTCTGTGGCCTGGATCATTGCATTTTGACCGGTACTCCCGTCTAGTACCAACAAGACCTCATGAGGAGCGTCGGCTATGACCTTTTGCATCACGCGTTTGATTTTTGTCAATTCCGACATGAGATTTACCTTAGTATGAAGTCGACCTGCTGTGTCAATGATGATAATGTCTGCGCCGGTGTCAACACCAGCCTTCACAGCATCGAACGCTACAGCGGAAGGGTCTGTATTCATACCTTTCGAAACTACCGGTACGCCTACACGCTCACCCCACAACTTAAGCTGGTCAACAGCAGCTGCACGAAAGGTGTCGGCTGCTCCCAAAAGCACTTTTTTTCCCTTGCGCTTAAACTGCGAAGCGAGTTTCCCAATGGTGGTTGTCTTTCCCACACCATTTACACCGACGACCATAATCACGTAAGGCTTCTTGTCTGAAGGTGTCTCAAAATCTTGTACATCACCAGAATTATTTTCCGATAAAAGACCTGCGATTTCTTCTTTCAAGATTCGATCGAGCTCCGATGTACCCAGGTATTTATCGCGAGCCACGCGCTGCTGGATGCGGTCTATGATTTTCAAAGTGGTCGATACGCCAACATCTGATGAAACAAGAATCTCTTCAAGATTATCAAGAACCTCGTCATCAACAGTTGACTTTCCAACCAGAGCCTTTCCCAATTTTCCAAAGAAGCTATCCTTAGATTTTTGCAAACCTTTATCAAGAGTTTCTTTCTTCTCTTTGGAAAACAGGTTACCGAATATTGCCATAAAACAGGGTCGTTTTAAACAAAAAAAGTCCCTCTTGGGGACTTTTCAAATTCTTTAGCGGTGCATTACTTCTTAGCAAGCACTTCTTTTACCAAATCCGCAGGCACGATTTCTTCCTTGAAAGTATAGGCACCGGTTTTCTCGGACTTCACGGCACGGATCACCTTTGCAAAGCTCTTTCCGTCCGTTTTCTTAAGGGAAGCAACAACTTTCTTTGCCATAATTATTTAATCTCTTTGTGTACAGTATATTTTTTCAAGATAGGATTGTATTTCTTCAATTCAAGCCTTTCCGTAGTATTCTTACGATTTTTGGTCGTGATGTAGCGACTCATGCCAGGCATATTCGTAGTCTTATGCTCTGTGCATTCCAAAATCACTTGTATCCTATTACCTTTTTTTGCCATGATCTTTTATTTATTAAAGCACCAGATGGCCTTTGGCCTTAGCTTCCTTAAGCACAGCCGTGATGCCGTATTTAGATATTGTTTTTATTCCTTTTGTGGATACTTTCAATGTGATCCATTTATTCTCCTCAGGCACAAAAAAGCGCTTTTTTTGAAGATTTGGTAAGAATCTCCTCTTGGTTTTATTATTAGCGTGTGAAACATTGTTCCCCACCTGAGGTCTCTTTCCGGTTATTTGACAAACACGTGCCATATTTAGCGTAATTTAACTCCTCTTTGAAAAGGACTGCAAATATCGGTACCCTGTAGTAAAAATCCAACCTCGATCCCAATTATCATTTCTCTGAGTCTCCATAAAGTTGAGAAACCAGTGATTTTGGATCTGTATCATTAAAATCTTTTAATACCAGATCAGCCTCATGCAGCTCGTTGGCTGAGTGGGTTGTCATAAGGCCAACGACTTTGCAACCAGCCCGTTTGCCCGCGGTTACACCCGACAATGAATCTTCAAGGACAATGCAATTGGCTGGATCAAAGCCTAACGCCTGGGCTGATTTTAAATAAATCTGGGGGTTTGGCTTCCCCTCAGTCACGAAAGAATCGTCCAAAATTGTTTTGAAATACCGTCTGGTGTCGGTGTTGTCCAGCGTGAAATCGACGTTTGCGCGGGGCGCCGACGTAGCAATTGCCCTGCTAATTCCCAGTCTATCAAGATGATCGAGAAAAGAAACCAGACCATTTAGAGGTTCAATATCCTTGTAGAGGCTCCGAAACAAGGCTTCCTTTTCGTCGGCATACTTTCTTATGGTCTGCTCATCCAGCTCTCCGAATAAATTAAGCAGCCAATCCCGGTTTGTGCGGCCATAAATTTTCTCCTTCAAATCGTTTTCTGAAAGACTGTACCCATGTTTCTTACAGAATTGTTGGAGGGCAACCTTGTGAACCGGATTGCTATCCACGATCACACCATCCATATCGAAAATAAATGCATACTTCTTCATTGATCACCGGCGGCTATGCGTTTGCCGGTGCAAAGATGAAAGAAAATTGGAGTTTGTCTTTATGAAGGTAAAAGGTATCGAAATCTCAGGTTGCGCTTCTTCATTGCTATGGTAAGATAGGTTAACTCTTCCCTTTCTTAAAACTTAGTCAATGAACAACCAGTCTTTGACCGACAGACCTACCTTGAGAAGTTACGCGCAAAAAATATACGCCATCGGGAACATGGGGCATCCGAAAACGAAATGTTTCAGTTCCCGGAATCATTACCGGCGCTACGATCTCCTGCCCTAAGGAATTATATACCTGCAGGGTTGCCGGACGATCGACCAGCACGTTCACAGTCTCGGCTTCTTTGTCAAGTGGATTAGGATATATGACAACAACAGGATCTTTTGGCAGTGAACGACCATCGTCGTTTCGCAGCAGGGATACGCCTCCCAAAACATTCCCAACAACTATAGCCGGCTTATCAGTATTATACAGGTTGACGGCTACAGGCCAGATCCGGCCACCAAGATTTCTGGCGCTGTAGGCTTGCTTCAAAGGGTTGAAGATGATGTTTGATATTTCCGCCTCTGCATCGTTAGCGTCGCGAAAGTTGCTGATGATAGAAACGACGCCCCGTTGATCACCCAAAATTAGATCCAGCTTGCCGTCGCCATCGAGATCGTCCGCTGCAGTCGCAATATTCTGTCGGAATACTCCAGGCGGGATCCCTAAAAAGGAATCGTCTTCAAGAGAAAATTGCGGATTTGTCTGTCCGGCATTTTTCCAATATTGAATGTTGCCATTGCTTTTTCCGATTAATAAATCCTGAAAACCATCGCCATTCACATCGACACAGGAAACATTTTCTAAGCTTGTAATGGGTACATCCAATTCCGAAATGCTCACACCCGAAAAGTCAAGGCCAACGGTTGCCTTATTGGCCAGGTAAAATAAGTGCGTCTGACCGTTCAAAAAACTTGTTGCTGTAAATACCAGATCGCTCTTCATATCGCGGTTAATGTCAGCGATCTGAATTTTAAGGTTGAAAAAGCTTGACTCTGAAAAACCAAAAACATCTTTATCGACAAGTTTAAAGTCAGGCTCTGATGGTGTGCCCATATTTTCATACAGCCATATCGTTGTACCTTGTCCTGGCAAACCATTGTTGCTGATGAGAAGATCGAGGTCGCCATCGCCTTCAAAATCGGCAAAGGCAGGAACCGCGTTGTCACCGACGTCGATCATTTGATCCTGCAGGAACGAACTGCTGGAAAAGGCGAAATCGGGGGCGGAATCAGTTCCGGTATTCTTATAGAACCAGTTAGAATTGTTGAGGTTCGCGTTGGAGATATCAACAGGCTTTGAAAAAATATTGGGTACTGCCAGGAGGTCGCGCCTGCCATCAAAGTCTACATCCTCATAAAATGGCGCAGGATAAATAACAAAACTTGCCGGCGATGTCTCGGGAAATGGTATGAATGAGTTAATAATGGGACTTTCAGCCGTCCCTTCATTTAATAGCGCGTATAAATTATTACACTCAGCCTCGGATATAAGTGCGTCCAGGGTTCCATTATTGTCAATATCCATCATCAGCAGGCTTTTGCCGCCGGCATGTTTTGTACGACCTCCTGATGGTGCACAATCTTCATTATTAAAAGCAAATTCACCGCACTCGCATTCCGTAACTCCTGCCCACTGCTGGGTTATGCGCTCAAAAGCAAGCGAATCACATGTGCCGTATCGCTCCATGCTAAAGTTCTTGTGATATTCAATAGTTCCTTCGCCCACAAAGTGCACGCTAAAGATGTCAAGGTCACCATCTCCGTCAGCATCAGTTATCGATGGCAAGTCATCAAATTGCAATTGAAGGTTGATCATACTTGTGAACCCCTTTGTCAGCAAGACGTCGCTCTTCGAACCTGATCCGGTGAAGAAAGTAAAATGATCCCAGGTCGGATTTTCGCCCTGACCTGTAACATTCGTGTAAACTTTTATACCCTGAATATTTCCTGTGAAAATATCTTTCTTCCCGTCGCAATTATAATCCCGAAGTAAAAGCCAGTTGCTAATGTCATCCGGAAAAAATTCTTCAAATTCCGGAGTATAAACATATTTGTTAGCCTCAGTAAGGAATGTAAATATCTTATCGCCCATTCTATCGAATAAAACCAGGTCATCATTGCCATCACCGTTCAAATCCATTGAATTGTAATGGGCTGCGTTCAGGCCTCCAGCCCAGGCAAGATCGATTGCTGCACCGCTTTCATCGGCAACTGGAATACTCTGGTCGAAAATATAGTTGAATTGCGCGTGGAGAGTCGCAGGAAGGAAGAGTAGTAATAAGCGAAGGGCGAAGCGCATCAAATTATTCTTTATCCTTAACGTTGGTCAAACGCACACTGTTGTCTTACTTGCAAGATACTTTTCCGGCAGCACCATACAACCGGGATAACATGAATGGTAATGGAAATAAAGGAACTATACGAAAAATTTTTGGAATCTGGCAAGATTTCGACCGACACACGGCAAATCACTCCCGGTTCAATTTTCTTTGCATTAAAGGGTGATAAATTCAACGCGAACACCTTTGCCGGCCAGGCCCTTGAAAAGGGTGCGAACTTTGCCGTTGTAGATGAAAAAGAGTATGCAACCGACAGCCGGTGCATCCTGGTAGACGATGTTCTTAAAAGTCTGCAAAAGTTATCGCGATATCATCGCGATCAACTGACTATCCCAGTAATCGGCCTAACGGGGTCGAACGGAAAGACCACAACCAAGGAATTGCTCCACGCTGTGTTAAGCAAGAAATTCAAAACTCTGGCCACAAAAGGAAATCTTAACAACCATATTGGCGTGCCGCTTACACTGCTATCCATTGACAAAAGTGTCGAGATAGCTGTCGTGGAAATGGGGGCAAACCATCTTAATGAAATAGCATTCCTCTGTTCACTGGCAAATCCATCACACGGACTTATTACAAATATCGGCCGGGCACATATCGGATTGTTTGGAAGTTTTGAAAATATTATTCGTGCCAAATCGGAATTATATCAACATCTTATCACCCATAACGGCACCGTATTTATAAATTCTCAAAATGAAATTCTTGCCAACATGGCCAAACGTTTCAAAAGTCCGCTGTTCTATCCAGCGAAAGGCGATTACTATCACGGTGAGCTAATCGACGCAGATCCATTCTTGAAAATACGCGCCGAGAATAAATCTGAAGTTCAGACAAATCTGATTGGCGCATACAACTTTGAGAATGTAATGGCAGCGCTGTGCTTAGGAAAATATTTTGGCGTTGACCCCCATGACGCCAATGAGGCGATCAAAGACTACCGACCTGAGAGCATGAGGTCCCAAATGATTGAGAAAGGAAGTAACAAAATTATTCTTGACGCCTATAATGCCAATCCAAGTTCTATGGTAGCGGCGATAGAAAACCTGGCGGCGATGAAGGCGGATAATAAAGTTCTTATTATAGGTGACATGTATGAATTGGAACACGAGGCAGAAAAAGAACATAGAGCTATTGGACAGCTGATCCAACAGAAAAAGTTCACCAACGTTTACCTATGTGGAAAACTTTTCAGAACGACAGCGGAATTGATTCCAGAGGCAAAATACTTCGAATCAAAATCAGCATTAGCCGAAAATCTTAAGGAGCGTCCATTAACCAACGCAACAATTCTGATAAAGGCATCACGAGGAATTGGGCTGGAAACAATTGTAGAGCATTTATAACGCTACCATTACCCGTAATAAAAATTTGTCACTAACGTTGTCTAACCACCACAATGGATTTTAAAAAAACATTCGAATTTTTAAGAAAGCTTTCCAGGAACAACAACCGGGAATGGTTTGAAAAAAACAAACCGACATATCTGGAAATCAAAAGCGAATTTGAACACTTTGTCGCAGATGTGCTTCATTCAATGATACCGCACGACCCATCGCTTGAAGGACAAGATCCTATGAAGCTAACTTTCAGGATTTATCGAGACATTCGGTTCAGCAAGGACAAAACGCCCTATAAGACTTTTTTAAGTGCCGGAATGTCGGCAGCCGGAAAAGGAACTGGTATCCCAGGCTACTACTTTCAAATCGAACCTGGAAACAAGAGCATGATCGCTTCTGGCTTATACCTGCCCTCTGCCGAATACCTTGCTAAGATCCGGCAGGAAATAGACTACAATGGTGACAAACTTAAAGCATTGCTTTCGGAAAAAAAGTTTAAAAGTCGCTTTGGTAAATTGTGGGATGGCGACAAATTGAAGACGATGCCGAAAGGATATTCTATTGACCATCCTTATATTGAATATCTCAAGCTTAAAAGCTTTATGGCGACACATACCTTCAAAGACGTGGACGTACTACAAAAAAGTTTCATCAAGAAACTTATCGAATCAATGCGCGCGGCCAAGCCTCTGAATGATTTCTTGAATGAAGCACTTTCGTGAGGGGTATCAGTCCTGCATGCCCGTTATAATTTGGTTGAAGCCTTGCTTATCGAATTATCGATAACGTCTCGTCAATATATGATGACCTTTCGTGCATCTAAAGATGTCGATGATCAATATCTTTTGCTCCTTATAGACAGGCTGTATATTCTTGGCCATTAATTATTCATTCCCGCTTTAAAAATGTTGATGAACCAACACTATAAGGGTGAAAACGCATGCGAAACCTTATCGTGGCGATCGAATCATAGACCCCGCATTTTGATTATCA
>CAMLER010000233.1 GCA_946478915.1 uncultured Chryseolinea sp. | reverse complement strand
CTATTATTCCCAATATCTGAAGAAGACTCATGTGGGGATTGATTCACCTGCGATTCTGGCTAACAGGATCAGGAGGCAAATACTTGCAAATATGGATAGTCCAGTGTCTCCGGCCAGGTGGTGAGCAACAGCCGTCGTTCAGTGTTGGAATAAAATCAAAGCATGAGTGGCACTTAGCTTTTTTTCACCTGAGCTGTATGCCTAAAGCAACGTTATGGACACTTAAGGATAGTAACCTACCAGCATCACGATGTGGCTATACGTTAACAAGCAAGAAGCAGATTCAATAGCTTAGATTCAAAACTGTTATACTTTTATAACGTTATTAACAATTACCCTTGGGTACGCATATTTTCGACCCGTCTTTTGTTCTGCACTCTACCATGCCGTCAGGACATCCTTCATTGTCATCACAGGAAAATAGAAAACATAGCACAAACAATGCTGCTAATATCTTTGACATGTTAATATGATTTATCGGGTTTAAATAAAAAAGTCAATGTGACACCAACATTCATTTTTTTGACATCGTGGCATACAAGGAGTAAATACCTTGCGGCATTCATTGGTAATTGGTGCTTGGCATGGCATAATTTTTTTGATGTAATATTTGACAGTTAAATGCAAGTTTGCCATCCGAGTTCAAAACCACTTTAATGCAATGGAGAAAAAATCTAGTTTAACCTACCATCCATTTTTTCGCACGCGTAATACATGCCGAACAGGCTGGTGAGCTGACCGGCATCGTACCCTGTAAGTTTGATCTTTTCCTTAAATCCGGGACAGTCTGAGAAGAAAACTTCTAGTTGATTTTTATATTCCTCGTTGTATGCAACCTGTTTGAATGTTTTATCGCCCGTACCATCAATCCACACCAGATATCGTTTGTACACCAAAGATTCAAGCCATCCTGGTTGGCCATCGATCAGGAAGTGCAACTTGTAACTCGGTGACTTGTACCTGTATAGACTCTTTTTTCCGACGACGATCTGCTCTGCAAAAATGCTGTCGTTCTCAAAACGCGGGCGAGAATCACTGATGTCAAGTGTTCCATCAATGTGATTAGAAATGTCAAGTCGAACCCGTGCGCTGACAAATTTGCGGTTGTTGACCTGGAAGGAAGAAATTTCCGTGGGCCAGTATTTTTTGGTCTTGTCACCGACCTTTGTAATAATCCGGTTTGGATTGATGTCCCATTTGCCTGCCTTGATCATGCAGTCAATGGTATCGCCAGCGTTGGTCACTATGCTGCCGGCAAGGAAGTCCTGTGCCAAAGTAGAATTCGAGACCATTATAAAAATGGTCATTATGATTATTCGTGAGTTCATCTCATTTAATAAATTATTACTGGTGATATCGCAATACTTAACACTATTTTTCCCCGGGCACCTTTCCAGAATTTTGCAGGACTTGCTTCATCGATTGCTCGCTGCAGGTCGAAACCGCACCATGTTGACAAATTTTTAGTCCACCGGACTTATCAACCCGAAGCGAAAGAAGTCAACAAACAAAACTACCAGGACATTATGTGAGTAATTCAAAGGCCATCCTATGGTACACAACACCTCACTCACACCGTGAATAAATAAAGTTAAAGACATTCTGACTATTTGGAAAGTCACCAGGGGGCCAATGTAATAAATCAGAAAAAATAGAATGTTTATGATTTTGTGAATGGGGTAATGCTTCCTATTTGGATCACTCAATTTCTACGTCGATAAAAAATTCTTCTTCGTTTACCTCAAATTCATGAGCGTTCAGATCCTTTAGTGTAAGAGTTTGCCAATCGGTTGTAGGATATATGAAATCGAAATAGTTTGAGCGCGTTATCACTTTCACGGGCATTCTGAATTCAGGAACATCGGCAATCCACCTGTACTTCACCTGCAGGTTGGTTTCATTTTCTTCAAGCTTTATTTCCAATAATGGAAGCGTTGTAAATTTCAGATACTGGTCGAAAAAATAGGTAAAATCAGTCCGTGTTTGCTGGCAGATAAACGCAACAAGCTCTGAAGATGTGATGATTTTGTATCGAAACTTATTTTGTATGTCGCGTAGAAGATTTACCCATAGTGTATCGTTATTTAAAACATTCCTAAACGTATGCAGCATCAGGCTTCCCTTGCTATACATATCACCTATGTCGTAGAAGATATGATTGACATCGTAAACACCGATTAAAGGTTGGGCATTTTGAACTGCTTCGACTTGCTCCTGAATAGTCTGATATGCTAATTCCTTTCCGAACCAGTCTTCTATTACCTGGTATTCGGCATAGGTTGCAAAGGCCTCATGAATCCACATATCTGCGATGTCCGCTGTTGTTATTGCATTACCCCACCATTCATGGGAAGATTCGTGCCATAACAATGGATTTGTATCTCCAGAATTTTCGCGGGTGACCTTTCCTATGCACACCCCGCTTTGATGCTCCATTGGATAAATACTTTCGACGATTGTAAAACCATCGCATTTGAAAGGATACTTACCAAAGTTCTTTTCAAAGGTTTTCAACATGGGCTTAACCTGTTGAAACATCTTTTTAGAACGATCCAGATTGTATGGCATCACGTAATAGTCGATTGTCAATGTGTCGTCTGAAATGTACTCGTCTCTATAGTGCGCGTATTTGCCAATGTTAAACGTAACATTGTAGTTGTTGATAGGGTAGCTGACGAACCACTCATAGCGGGTCATATTTTTTGCTATTGGCGTTTTGCGTATCAACCGACCGTTGGAAATCTCTGTATATTCTGACGGAACTGTTATCCAGATTTTCATACTATCCGGTTCATCCGATTGGTGATCTTTATTCGGCCACCATAAGCTTGCACCCGAACCCTGGCATACCATCTGCACCCATTGATTGCCGACAGAATCCTTGTCCCAGAGAACACCACCATTCATTGGAATTTCCCAGTCGGGTGTTTTTGGTACGCCTTCATAATAGATTTTTAATTCGTGCTGAATGCCTGGTCGAATTTCTGATGGAAGATCAATAAACACCGCATTGAATTCCCGAGTATAAGGCAACGGTTGACCTTTATACAGGATCTTATCGATTTTCATATTTTCGTATAGATCAATCTGCATTTTTCTAAATGGAGTGACTACCTCAAAACGGATCAGATTACTTCCTTTTAGCGAACGGTTATCAAGATCTATTGCCACATCCAAATGATAGAAGGTTACGTCATAGCATGTCCGAAGTGGAGTGAGCTTGCCACGCAATGTGTCGGCCCTGGTCAATCCCTGTTCACGATTTGAAAATTTCTTTTGATTGGCTTGAGGTTCCGATTTCAATTCGATCATAGTCCCACTGCGTATTGAATCGGCAATGACAGGTTTCAGAATATTAAAGTTTTCCCAAAATTCAGGATCATAATTGTTTCCTATAAGTGTGGCCATGCTTGATTTATCATCACCGATATTTTCTGTGGTGATAGGCTTTACTTCATTTGCATTGATGTCTGTCACGATAAGATCCATGTCGGCTGTCCATTGACTATCCACCATGTTACGTTTTTTGCTGCTGATAAGTATTTCCCAATGACGTTTGACCGCACTCAAATACCATTTGTTATTTAGTTTCTTGTAGGTGTGCGTACCTTCGAACTTATCATAATCGCGGGTCGCTTTGACCACCTTCGACATTATCAAATATGCAAGTCCGTTATCCTTTCGGCTCACGTATTCGACTCCAGCTTCGCTCAGATGATAATCGTACTTGACGACCGCCAGCGATTCCTCTTCGATAAAAAGCTTAAGAACAATAATTCCCTTTCGCGCATTCTTCTTCGGCAGGACATCGAGGACAACCAGGTTTCGGTCCCCGTCGCGAATCATACCGCCAAATTCATATCGATAATATTTAAAGTTTCGTGGACTTAGCGGACTAAACTTTGCATTGTGATATTTTACGAGATCGTCTGCAAGACTTCCGCGAGCGCCATTGGATACACCACTCATCCAATAATAGAATTGCCCGTCTCTTCCGAAATCGATTTGTTTTTTTCGCCCCTTAATGACTCGTATTTCGTCGTTCGGCTTTTTCTTTTCGACTTTGAAAATTTTATGAATGTCGAGAACTGCTTCAGTGAAGGATAATTCAAAATCTCCCAGCCAAATGTTTTCGCGGTAAAATGCGGTTAGTTGACTTGCCGAAGTGTCGTAGTTCACCGGGATCCTGGCCACCACTCTTTTGAGAAAATTTAGCCCCGTTTCGGCGGTGACGGTGACCTCGCCGAGCTGCAACACCGAAGGGGTTAATCTGATGACGACATTTCGTCCGGATGATCCAAGCGGGTACGAAAATGTCTTAAAACCGATACATGACACCTGTAGAGTATCATGCGCGAGGCTCTTCGGGATCTTAAAAATGAATTCGCCTTCCAGATTCGATGCAGTTCCAATACTTTTTGATTTGAGCTGGATATTGGCATATTGAATCGGAGCATGCGATTCTGAGTCAATTATTTTGCCGGAGATTGTTAGGAAAACGTCCTGTCCGAAGACAGTGCTATTAATAAAAAGACAAATCCAGAATACAACTTTTCTTGCACAGCACATTGCGTCTATCTAATTTGAAGCGCTCAAGTAATGCTAAATACCACTGCAGGTCTACTCAAATCCAGATTTGAGATCACTTAATGGCATGGATTTTCCCATTGAGATCTTTTTTGTGAAGATTTATATACTGAGAGGGCGATAATCCGGTACAACTTTTAAATGCACGCTGAAATGTAGCTTGAGAATTAAAACCTGTTTCCAGCGCAATGCCAGCGATAGTCATATGCTGAAACTGAGGATCAACGAGCTTTAACTTAATATCTTCGACACGATAGTGATTTACAAAGTCATTAAAATTCGTCTGGCGGTATTGATTTAAGATTGCTGAAATTGTTTTAGGAGTAACGGCCATTCGCGATGCTACCTTGGCGAGGTTGAGTTCAGCATCGAGATGCATTTTTTCAGTTTCCATTATCGTTTGCAACTGGGCGAACATGGATTCGACGTCCTCGGTCTGAAGGGCGGTTGTTTTTGATTTTTGACTGGCGTATATCAACATCGTTTTGTGGTACCCTGCATACGCGATCCAGTAAATGAATAGCACAAGCAATACTTCAATTGGGTAATAAGCGTTGCCCACTTCTTCCGTAAAGTAGGAGGCTATAACAGTCGTCGGCCAGCCTAGCGCCATTATTACCATGCACGTTAATAGTGCGCGAAGCCAATTATGTGTTATCTGTCTTCCTTCCTTGCTTATAGCCGAAACCTGATTGCCAGAAATTTTTGTGCGCCTGAATATTTTGATTGATGCTATCAGATACGAAACAAATACCACAATGCTCAATGGCTCGGAATATAACCAGTAAAACGATTCTATTTTTCCGAAGGTATTTTCACCTTCAGGGGTATGTCGCATCCACACAAGGTATGCAATCACCTGAAAGGACCTGAAGAAGAATTGAAATCCGACAATTGCGAAATGCGAAAGAATTGTCTTGGTGGAGATCTTTTGATTGGGGTATAGGAGCGAGGTAACGTAGAGATAAAGGCTCGGCCCCACGCAGAAAATGACAACGAACGGCAAAATATCGAATAGCAGGATGTATTTGTCTAAGCCGGCGCTCCAGTTGAAAGTTTCGAAGCCGTTGTAGGCAATGGCAAACATAAAAATGCTCAAGAACTTTGCGCCCGGATGTTTTTTATTAAAAAGAAGGATCAGGCAAAAAATCAATCCCTGTATCGCACCGAAAAGAATGAGTAAGTTGATCCAGTTGAAATCCAATTGCATAACAACACTGAATTTATATTCAATTTAAAGTTTTTTAGCATCAAAGTTCGTGTCGGGCTTGCGTAGGTTCGGTAGTAGGATGGCCCAAGAAGGGTAAATGACAAACTTTCAAATACTTAAGGAAATAACTATTTTTATTTAAATGCTAACAGCATGACTCAGTCGATATGTGCAATCCAAAATGTGCTAGCAATAGTATTTCTTGCGACAACGACGCAGCTGGCATGTTGCCAAAACATTGAACAGCTCCGACTTGGGCGCTTTGAAAGTGTGTCACAAACTGAATGGCGAGATCAGGTTTATCTCCTTCCACAATTCCAGCAGGGTACCATCATATATCAAACTGGCTTCAAACTTGACCAGACGCTTAACCTCAATTACAATATTTATCATGAGAGGATGGAATTTATTAGCGAAGACGGAGACACGCTCGGTATTAAGGCGGACCAGCATATAAAATTAATAGAGATAGGCTCCCGTTTATTTTATCACAACTATAAGACTGGTTTTTACGAGATTCTAAGTACAGCTTCCGTATCGCTCGCAATGCAACCAAAATTTATCCTCGTGAAAGCAGAAGGTAGTTGTGAAGGTGCTGTGTGGTCTCTCGAACTCCGAGGTGCCAAAATGGATTGCGAACGATTTTATGTTAAACAGCAGTCCTATTTCTTCATCGATGTAAAGGATAAGATATTGAAGGCTAGTAAGACTTCCGTTCTAAAGTTATTCGCCGAAAATAAATCAGACATCCAAGCCTATCTGATTGAAAACCCGGTAGATTTTACGAACCATGAGGATGTAACACGAGTAACGAATTATTGCTATCAATTGAATGAATCAGCATCTACCAAGTTCCAGACGCATATTAGGAAGTAAGACTGGTGTAAGTTGATGGCAATGGATAGAGAAACAAATCATTGATTTCATAAAAAGAATTCCATCTCTTTCAGAAGAGGGAGGATCTAATGAGACTTCTAACCTTTTGCAATCACTTAATTGTGAATTAGCAACATGGCAAAGGACTGGGTTATGACGTGTCCACTGCATTTTGTGTAACATTACCATGGGATATCCAACTTACAATTCGTTCTGAGATGGATGAGGTAACCTAGGCCCCATTCGGATTCTTACGCTGAGCCATCTTTCGCACTCGGGTCAGTGCAGTCATGTCCGGTGAAGTGGAAGAGCGGGCAGCGAGTTTTATATCTAGACTATGCAGAAACAAAGAAAGCGTTCTATACCAAACGCTTGCAAATGCTTGATAGTCATGTGGGCCCAGCTGGGCACGATCCAGCGACCCCTTGATTATGAGTCAACCCCGAAAGCGTTCGGGGTAACCAGTTGAGCTATGGGCTGGTATATCTGGATTTTAATTTTGCAATTATCTCAGGATTTGCCAGTAAGCCTTTAATATACTTGACACTTTTCATTGACTTAATGTGTCTCTCGATTTTGCGCGCAAGGAGTTTATCGGCGCATTCAATCAGTAAATACAGTTCCCAATCGTTAGCTTTCGAGGTAAAGGTGGAGAAAGCGATATTGTGAAATTTCAAACGCTGATCAAAATCCGCAGTCTCCCCGATATAAAACCGGTCGAGGGAGTTAGAGTAAAGAATGTAGCAATAATGAGGCACAACGTGCTTTGTGAAAAAGCTTTTTGTGGGCCCAGCTGGGCACGATCCAGCGACCCCTTGATTATGAGTCAACCCCGAA
>CAMLER010000232.1 GCA_946478915.1 uncultured Chryseolinea sp. | reverse complement strand
CCCGAACATTAACAACCCCTTAATTACCTGCGCTAGCAGATATTGATGGTGAAATGGAACGTACGCCCCCCGGTTCTTAAGTGAAAAAATGATTCTGGTTCTCAAACCCAAAAAATTTAAAAGGGGTTAAAAAAATACCTCAGCTAAAAAACTGCTTAATACTGAATATGAGCAGTTTATAAAACTAATAAAAAAACCGAAACCATCTATGTATTTGGTGGAATCTTTAGACGTTAAATCGAAAATGCATGATGTCGCCGTCACTAACGACATACTCCTTCCCTTCCACGCCCATTTTACCTGCTTCTTTACATGCTTGTTCCGTCTTAAAATGCTGATAATCAGACAACTTAATCACTTCTGCCCGAATAAACCCTTTTTCAAAGTCGGTATGAATTACACCGGCTGCCTGAGGCGCTTTCCATCCTTTTTTAATTGTCCAGGCCCGAACTTCCTTTTCTCCAGCGGTAAAATATGTTATCAAATCGAGCAAGTGATAAGAAGCGCGAATAAGCTTATTCAACCCCGATTCTTCCAGGCCATATTCCTGTAGGAATACCTGCCGGTCGTCCTCTGATTCAAGCTCCGCAATCTGAGCCTCTATCGCAGCACTGATGACTACGACTTCGGCATTTTCATCGCTCACATGCGCCTTCAGTGCTTCCACATGTTTATTACCGGTATGAAGCGATTGTTCATCCACGTTTGCAACATAGATGACAGGCTTCGCCGTAAGAAGTTGGAGGTCGGCGATTGCACTTTTTCCCTCCTCGTCGAGCGTCAATGTCCTTGCGTTTCGTCCTGCTGATAGTACCTCCTTTATTTGCACCAGAACCGCCAATTCCTTTTTCATTTTAGCGTCACCGCTTTTTGCCGCCCTTTCTACGCGAGATATTTTTTTATCGATAGACTCCAGGTCCTTCAATTGAAGTTCTGTATCAATAATATCTTTATCCGCCACTGGATCCACTTTACCATCCACGTGCACGATATTGTCGTTTTCAAAGCAGCGGACCACATGAACGATAGCGTCTACTTCCCGAATGTTTGCCAGGAATTGATTGCCCAGACCCTCCCCTTTGCTGGCGCCTTTTACCAAACCAGCGATATCTACAAATTCAATAGTGGTGGGTAGGACGCGTTGCGGTCTAACCAAGTCTTCCAGTATTTTCAAACGCTGATCAGGTACTGAAATTATGCCAACGTTCGGTTCGATCGTACAAAAAGGGAAGTTTGCTGCCTCTGCTTTATTGTTTGAAATCGCATTGAACAATGTCGATTTACCAACATTTGGCAATCCAACTATCCCACATTTTAGGCCCATGAGTCTATTATATATTTAAGGGCGCAAATATATAAAACTCCGGTGTGTTGAACGGCGCCAGACCTCAAACAAAAAAGCCCCTGATTACTCAAGGGCTTTTTATAGATTTAGATTAGGTAGTAATTCTTATTCCCATTTAAGCTCGGTATCCAATCCATTTTTTCCAGGGGATGCCTCTGCTTCTTCGCGTTCATGAGCGTGATCAAATTGCGTAAAGTCAACGCCCGGCATCAATTCGGTCTTCACGTGATTCACGGTATTGGAAAGCGCTTCCATAAATTTGTTAAAGTCTTCCTTATAAAGAAAGATTTTATGCTTTTCATACGTAAATCCATCCTCCTTGAAACGCTTCTTGCTTTCCGTGATCGTGAGGTAATAATCGTTTGATCTGGTAGACTTCACGTCAAAAAAGTAAGTTCTCTTGCCGGCCTTTACTTTCTCGGAGTAAATTTCATCCCTGCCGTTTGTCTTGTTTTCTTCCACAATACTTCGAATTTAAGGTTAGATTTAAGTTTGGTTAAGTCTAAGGTAGTATTTTGGAAAAGGATTGCAAATATCTGTGTGTTTAATATTTTTTACTATGAGTGGAAGAGTACTTAAAACACTGAAAATACGTTAAAAAACCCTCTTTGATCTAAAGGTGAAGATTACACAAAAAGACATAAAGCAGACAGGCAGCCTGGAGTTGCTGGCCCGGCAAATGGTGGAAGGATTTATAACCGGGCTTCACAAATCCCCCTACCACGGCTTTTCGGTGGAATTTGCTGAGCACCGGTTGCACAATGAGGGTGAGAGTACCCGACATATCGATTGGAAGGTGTACGCCCGCACAGACAGGCTTTTTACCAAGCGCTACGAAGAAGAGACTAACCTGCGGTGCATGATCGCCATAGACACCTCATCCTCAATGTATTATCCTATCCAGACGAAGGGAAAAATCAGGTTCTCAAAGTTTGCTGCCGCGGCTTTGAGCTACCTGTTGCACCGGCAGCGGGACGCTGTGGGACTATGCTTATTCTCTGATAAGATCCAAACGATAACTCCTGTCAAGTCGACGTCGAATCACCTGGATAAATTGTTAAGAACATTGAATGATGTTGAATCGCAGGCACCACAGAAAAAAACGAATGTGTCGAAGGTCCTGCATGAACTGGCTGAGAAAATTCACAAGAGATCACTCGTGGTTATTTTCAGTGATATGTTCGACAGCGATGAGAACACGGATGACTTGTTCAAAGCCTTACAGCACCTGAAGCATAATAAGCATGAAGTTATCGTTTTTCATGTGATGGATAATGAGACTGAATTGCTATTCAATTTTGAAGACCGCCCAATGGAATTTGTCGATCTTGAATCGGGTGAACGTCTTAAGCTAAATCCGGGTGAGGTGAAGGAAAGCTATAAGGCCTCTGCCTTTCAATTTCACAAAGCCTTGAAGCTACGGTGCAATCAGTATAAGATCGATTTTGTGGAAGCTGATATCCAGAGCGATTTTAACTTGATACTGCAGACTTATTTGATTAAGAGAGGGAGGATGAGGTGAAAGGGTGATCGGTAAGCGGTAATCGGTAAGCGGTTGCGCTCGATTGATGTGAGCGCGACTTCCCATGAGCCTTAGCTTAATGACATTGGGTGATCAGGTGGTGATCAAGTAATCGGTGGAGTGAAGTACTTCCACGTTTCGCATTTTACACCTGGACAATTTTGGATTGCCTCACAAAATAGCTAGTCGCAGTTTCGAATTCTGTTGGTTAACAGTTGATGCGTACAAACTATTCTGTAGTCACAACAACTAACACGCTTACTTCTTATACTGCTTATTAAGATCGAGCAGACAGCTATCGGGACCGATAACCGATCACTATTATTCTTGTACGACTTCCTGGTGCAACCAAGCCTTCTTCGCAAGAAGCTCTTCTTTTTCCTCAACATTATCAGGGTCGGGAACGCAGCAATCAACAGGGCAAACAGCAGCGCACTGAGGTTCTTCATGGAAACCCATACACTCCGTACATTTTCCGGTAACGATATAATAGAATTCATTGGAGACAGGTGACTGTGGTGTCTTTGCATCCAAAGCAGTTCCATCTTCCAATTCAACTTGTTCCAACTTTGTGCCCCCAGCCCAGTTCCATTCCTGGCCTCCTTCATAAATAGCTGTGTTAGGGCATTCCGGTTCGCATGCACCGCAGTTGATGCATTCGTCCGTAATCATTATTGCCATGCTTTCTCTATTTTTGAATCAATGTTATTACAAAAATACATCAAACAAAGTTAACGGACACGCCCTAATAAAAGTTTAATCATAATGGAAATTACGGAGCGCGTCGACGCATTTGTTAAGCTAGGTGAATATATCAAAAACCTGCCAGAGGAAAAGTTTAAATCGTTAGCAGAAAGCATACGGCTCGAAAATCCCTGGTTTACGGAATCCAGTGTACGAATGGCCGTTAGCGGACTTCTTCTGTATTTGGATGAAAAAAATCTTATCGAATGGATTAAACGGTACAGTCCAGCACACCACAATCCGAGAACAATATTGTTGATCATGGCGGGAAATATACCATTAGCTGGCTTCCACGACTTCCTGTCGGTCCTGATCAACGGTGACACTGCAGTCATAAAGCTGAGTTCCAAGGATACCGTTTTTATAAAATTCCTAACCGAGAAACTAGTTGACATAAACCCGAGGTTCAGCGACAGAGTCAGTTTTGAACAGACGGTTAAGACCTTCGACGCAGTTATTGCGACCGGCAGCGACAACAGTTCGCGCTACTTTGATTATTACTTTGGAAAATATCCACATATCATAAGAAGGAACAGAACGTCGGTTGCCGTACTGAATGGAAGCGAAAGTGAACTTGAGTTAACAAAACTTGGTCATGATGTTTTCACTTATTTCGGGTTGGGATGCCGGAATGTTTCGAAAATATTTCTTCCCCGAAGGTTTGATTTTTCTTTGCTGTTCAGGAGTTGGGAAACCTACAAGGATATTGCACATCATCACAAGTATCACAACAATTACTACTATCAGAAATCAATACTGAACGTTTCGCAGATGCCTCATCTCGACAATGGTTTTGTTCTGCTTCAGGAAAGTAAAAAATTAGTATCACCTCTCGCGGTGGTCTATTATGAATTCTACGAAAATCCGGAAGAGCTGAGCGCCAGGCTCAATGAAGACCGTGAAAAGATTCAATGTATTGTAGGGAACATTTTTCCCGCTTCAGTCAAATTCGGCCAGGCACAAATGCCAGGTCTGATGGACTACGCCGATGACGTTGACACTATGCGGTTTCTGCAGGAGATACAAAAGGTAATCGGGTAAACGGTAATCGGGTAAACGGTCGCTCGAGCGAAGGGCAGCTGCTAATATCCTTGTTACTTAACAGTTAATAGCGGGTACGGGTTCGGGCTGATAAATATGGCAGTCGTTATGATCGGGCGTACCGATTACCCGATCACCCGATTACCCGATCACCTGACCCGATAGCCATCGGGTACCCGATCACCAATTTAAGGCCTGTTCCCCCGCAGCACTTCAACCCATCCGGTATACGTCTCTCCTCCTTCCACTTTCAAACGGTAGAAGTAAACGCCATCCGATGCGCCTTCGGCTGTCCAGAAGTTTCCTTCGCGATAGTCTTTAGATGTAAATACTTCATTACCCCATCTGTTGCTGATGATAAGCTGGTGTTTACCATCAAGAGGAAGATTGAGAACTTCAAACTCATCATTTACCGCATCATTGTTAGGAGTAAAGATGTTAGGAACGTAAACACTTGGATCAAGAGAAATAAGCACATCCTGTGTCTTGATACAACCCGACGCATCGCGAACCTTAATACGGTATACACCGGGTGGCAGGTAATCAAACAACACTGAGAACTTATTTTGAGGATTCAATTTCGCCGGTGCCCAATCGAATACTATAATGTCGTCATCAGCAGTAGCAAGTGATACTTCGTAGTAGAGCTCATTTGCTCCGCTGACAAATCTGGTTCCGCCAAAGATGTTTTCAATTTCGATGCTGCCAGTTCGCTTTGGATCCGGGAATGATGGTTTAACGGCGCCTAATGCTATACCAACCTGTTCCCTTACATCATACACAACGGTATCCGAAACCAAAGTACAAGTTCCCGAACCGGTCGTCTGTTTTTGAATCATTACAAATCGATATGTGCCCTGTTCGGTGAGGAACTTATGCTGCAATGGTGCAGTGTAGTTAAATGATACCGAGTTAGACAATGGTATTGCCGACGCTGTCAAACTATCGATCTTGAAGAACTTGTCATTATTATTGAACACCCTGATCACAAATGGCGTGTCCTCTTGTCCTGTCAGGTTGTTTAAAGTAAGATTGACATTTTCACAATTTGAAATTATATCAAAGTCGGTGATGGCGAAGACGCCGCCAACCGCAATTACATCAGAACGCGTAGGACAATCCGTCGTGCTGGACTTGATGTAAAGGAAGTATCTTCCGCGAATAAGGTTATTGAATGTGACGTTAGGCAAACTCGGAGAGTTATACGCAACGAATTCGGAATCATCAGGAACATTCACCTGGTCCTGGCTTACCGCTACTGAATAAATTCCCGGTTCGTTAATTGTAACTTGAATTGATCCACTAGCCCCTTCGTTGGTACAGCTGGCATCGGATACACTGATATCCACGAACGCCAAAGGTACCTGGCCGGGAGCCTGTATCGCAATTGGTTTGCTCTGAACACAATCGGAACCATCTTTCACATCTATGATATAGTTTCCTTGTGCAAGGTCTGTGTAATCCATTGCGCCGCCAGCTACATCTTCAAAGTCAGACACTACGATATAACCTGTAGGATCAGTGCTTAGCGGCACCTCCTTTTTCAATCTAACCTGAAGAACGGAAGTTGTAGTATTACCACCAGTAATGTCCGTAACCTGGATTGAACCATCGGTTCCGTTGCAAGTTGATACTTCGGTAGCCGCGACAGAGAAATCTATTTTTCCATAGATATGCTTTATCCGTACCATTACAGTGTCAGGGCACGAGAATGTGAAGCTCTGATCTACCTTAATGATAATAAAATCATCGTCGTCAGCAGGTAGCCCGCCCGGTAGAGGTGCACCTGGTGTAAAAGTTTGGGCAACTGATTCCTGGCCATCCAGTACATACTTGTACCAGTACTCCCCTGTTGTCGAACCATCGACAGTGAGCTTAACATTGCCATCGGTTCCTCCAAAGCAGGTTACATCTCCAATAACTTCTTTATCCTGGATCTTAACCTGAGTTTTCAGATCGAGGAAGAAGTCGACCGGTCCGCAGGTTTTTCCATTTCCTTCGTCGATGATTGTGTATTGATATAAGCCCGAGCTTAGGTCATCGAAGGCAACTGTGTTTGATGTGAACTTGGTTTGCGCATCACCGTCAATTGTCCAGATCACGCGGAACGTCGTTGGTGTTCCATCGCTTCTGCTGATTGAGAATGAGACTTCACCCGCATCCCTATCATTACAGCTTGGTTGTGTTGTAATAGTTGGAATGATTGCGCTGAAGTTGGCACAATCTGATCCACCAGGGCCGCCACCACCGCAGGCAGGGTCACCTATCGGGCGAATTGCAACGGAAGCCGTAGCAGTAAGCTGTGCCGAACAAGTACCGGCTGTAGCAAGTACATTGAAAGTAGTATTGGTTGTGAGGTTTCCTGTTGGTATACTGATTGTTCCGCCGGTACTAACCACACTGGCAATGACTACGTTCCCCGCGCTATTCCTCAAGGTGTATGTTACACCCGCTTCAGTTCCGGTAATGTTGATGGTGGTCGAGGTTCCTGAACAGATCAATCCGGAAACAGGCGCAACGGCTAGCGAAGAATTAGGCAAAGGATTTACTGTGATCGTTTGTTTGTCGGTAAGTTCAATAGAGCATACTCCGTTGCTCGCCACCACGTTGAATGTTGTAGTGCTCGTCAGGTTGCCTGTTGGAAGATTAATTGTTCCGCCAGTACCGGCAACTGGTGCGCCGATGTTGCTGTCATCCGCGTCATTTCTCAATTGATAGGTAACACCTGATTCTGAAAGAATTACTTGTATGAAAGTTCCAGCACCACCACAAAGTGTACTTGCTGACGAAGACACATCAAGGGATGCATCAACGGCACCGCCAACAGTTATGGTTATAACTTGTGCGAGTTCTATTGAAGAACAAACTCCACTG
>CAMLER010000231.1 GCA_946478915.1 uncultured Chryseolinea sp. | reverse complement strand
CTTGCAAGCGATCCTTTATTACCGGCGACATTCAATATTCTGGCAGGCGTAGAAGTCATCATTTTGACAGCATCCGTCAGAGGCACTTCTCCTGCGTTTACCATCGTCCTTACCAATCGGTCGGCGGTTGCAACACTGCCTGCAAATGAGGAGCGATCCGGAAGTTTTGCCACACCGTCTTCGACTATAACTTCTAAGCCGTTGGTCAGACTACCCAGGATACTTTTTCCGGGCGGCATACCCGCTGCGCGCATTGCATCCGTAATTAGTGCAGTGCGGTCAGCACCTTTTATTTTGTAAACAAGCTTCAACAACGGTGCGGGTAGATGCACACCGTCGGCGATGATTTCAACATCCATTCCGTCGATCACAAAAGCGCTTTCGATAACGCCGGCATATCGAAATGCGTTCTTTCTCGTAACGCCCGACATAGCCGAATACAGATGCGTCGCCAATGTGTACCCATTTTCAAATGCTACGATAACATCGTCATAGAAAGCGTCGGTATGGGCGAGAGCCGGAAGCACGTGTTTTGATCGCATATAGCGGCCAAACTCGATCGCGCCCTTAAGTTCTGGCGCTGCACTCCATCGCTTAACACTCGATGACTGAGAAAGAATATCCTCGTATTCCGACGGGTCCGGATCCCGAATGTATCGAGGATCCTGTGCTCCACGCTGATTCATTGCAAAATAAGGCCCTTCCAGATGCATCCCTATGAATTGAGCTCCGTCCGTATTTTTACCGTTGGCCTGATCATAAGCTCGTAATGCTTTGAGCATCTCCTCCTTCGTGCTCGACAGGGTAGTTGGTAACATTGCTGTGGTTCCGTATTGAGCATGCAATTCAGCTATTTTCAAGAAAGCGTCTACCGTTGCATCCATAAAATCGTAACCCCCGCCTCCATGAACGTGAATGTCAATGAATCCCGGCGCGATGTAATTCCCTTTGGCATCTATTGTCTGAGCTTCAGGAATCTCGGTATTGCTTTCACTAACTTCGACAATCTTATGTCCTTCAATAACAATGAATCCATTATTCAACACCCTGTGCGGCGTGATAATTTTTCCATTTATAATTTTAGTTAGTTGCACGACGATAATGATTGAAAGGTTTTATAATCCATGGTCTGTAAACTGAACAGCTACGACTTCTAAGCACTCCGTCTCACAACACCCCATTGCCTTAAGCTGTAACCTGTGAAAGCGTAGAAAACCAAATAAAGATAACAAGGCAGCAGCACCCAATAGGCTATGCGCACATTGTACACATCGGCAAAGTATCCATAAAACAACGGCAAGATGGCATTTCCACACAAACCCATTATCAATATCGAGGCACCGACTTTAGTAAATTTTCCCAGCCCATCCAACGCAAGAGGCCAGATACCAGCCCAAACAAGTGAGTTTGCAAATCCCAGGAGAACTACCATCCATATTGATAGGTCAGCAGTATGCCCGAGGAATGTTACATCGCCCTGAAGGACCTGAATAAGGACCGTTAAGGTAGCGCCTAACAACGTGCAAAACCGAAGCGCATTCAGTTGGCTGAAATATTTTGGAATACAGATGATACCTAAGATATATCCGCAGATCGTCGCGAACAATGTGTACGATGGAAACACCTTCGCCTCGAGTAAATCAATATTCATTGAGTTAGCATATCCGATCACGGTATCAATAGCGATCACCTGCGTTCCAACATGCAGGAAAATTGCAACCGCACCTAGCATTAAATGGGGAAATTCAAGGATACTTTTCTTCGAAATATTGGCCGTCGCAACTTCCGGCGATTCTTGTTCTGTATTAATCTCTGGCAGCGGAGAGTACCTCACAAAGAGTCCCAGACCTACCAACACGGTGCCGACACACGCATAGGGCAAAATGACCCTCTTAATAAATTCATCAAGAGCAGCATCTTTTTCAGCCGGACTCATTGTTTCAAGCATCTTAAAAAGCTCGGTGTCGGTAGCTTTTAAAATCACAGCTGCAAAAACAATCGGCGCCAGAATTCCTGCACCCTTGTTGAAAATACCCATGATACTAATCCGTTGGGCCGCACTTTCTTTCGGCCCGAGAATAGTGATGTATGGATTAGCAGCAGTTTGTAGCACCGATAGTCCGGCGCCGATGGTAAACAATCCAATCAAAAATATTTCATACGTCCGCGTAAGGGCTGCAGGAATAAAAATGAATGCTCCCAAAGCCATGGACATAAATCCAACGAGCATACCTTTCTTAAATCCGGTTCTTTTAAGAAGGTAAGATGCCGGGAGCGATATTACGAAGTATGAAATATAGAAGGCGAACGCTACCAGGTAGGACTGAAAATTCGTTAGCTCACACGCGATCTTGAAGTAAGGAATGAGTATAGCGTTGACCCAAGATACAAATCCGAAAATAAAGAACAACATTCCAATGATGAAGATGGATATCCACGTATCCCTGGGACTCAGTGTGCTGACGTCAACCGGAACGACTCCTGACTTGTTCATGCTAGCCATTTTGACTTCTCGCCAGAAAGTTTAGAAGCAGATTCCTTATCGAGAAACAAAAAGCATTGAGGGTGTTGCTGAAGGATACTGGCCGGGAACATATTACTTACTTTTTCCTCCAAACTATTCCGTACCGCATTTGCTTTTCTCTCGTCGGGAACGGAACAAATTATACTTTTTGATTTCATGATTTGTCGGATAGACATACTGATGGCTTGTCGCGGTACCTCGTCCAAGGATTTAAACCATCCTTCGCCGAGTTGTTGCTTGCGACACATATCATCCAGGTCAACCACGATGTAGGGACGTTCGGTTTCAAAATCGGCGGGCGGATCATTAAAGGCCAGGTGCCCATTTTCGCCGATACCAACCAGGGCAACATCCACCTGGTTTTGAGAAATATGATCGCTCAAACGCGCACACTCCGAATCGCCATCGGATTCCCCATTTACCAAGTAATATTTTCCAATAGGAACCTTGCTGACAAATCTCTCCTTAAGATATTTTCTGAAGCTTGCAGGATGGGTGTCCGGTATACCAAGGTATTCGTCCAGGTGAAACATTGTCACTTTTTTCCAATCGATGCCCGGTTCAATTACCAGCTGTGACAAAGTATTAAATTGGCTTGTACCCGTAGCGAGAATAATTACCGCGGCTCCTTTTTCAGCAATAGCAGAGCGAATCAGGTCCGCTGCTTTTTGTCCCGATAATTTTCCTAACGTCGCCGCATCTTCACTTACGTTTATATCCATCTGTTTTTGTGTATTATTTATTCTTTCGATGATATTAGTCCAAGGAATAGGGAATGAGAAATAAGGAGTACGAATCTTTCAGCCCGGAACCTCAAACCTCAAACCTCGAACTTTAAACCTCAAACAATTTAACCACTTCTCCAAAACTCTCCTCACCATCCATCCTTAATTTCACCATTCTCGTCCCTATTCTCATCTTTTTTTGTAGCTTCCTTGCTGAAATTTAACCTTATCTAAATACAAGGGAACATGAAAGACAGATCAAACAGACGAAAATTTATCAAGTCGGCAGTCGCTGGTAGTATAGGCCTAGGGTTAGCGAGTGAGATCCATGCTTTTAACATCCTCAATACCTATCCTGTCAAGGACAAATATAAGGTGGCGGTCATGGGCGTAAATGCGCGTGGCATGGACCACGTGCGTGCATATTTAAAACAATCAAAGGCAGAATTGGCCTACATCTGTGATGTCGATCAACAGGCATTACAGAAAGCTATGGACGCTGCTATGCAAGGAGGTGCAAAACCCAAAGGAGTGGCCGACTTTAGACGAGCCTTAGAAGATAAGACCATCGACGTACTTTCAATTGCGGCCCCGGATCATTGGCATGCGCCAGCTGCCATCCTTGGACTAAAGGCGGGGAAACATATTTACATTGAAAAACCCGGAAGTCACAATCCGGCAGAAGCTGAACTTCTTCTGGATGCGATGTCGAAGTATAATGACAAGGTGGTACAAATGGGAAATCAGCGGAGGTCGTGGCCACGGGTCCGGGAAGCGATGCAAATTTTGCATGGCGGTGAAATCGGGCGGGTTTACTATGCGCGCACCTGGTACACTAATACGAGGGCAAGCATTGGAAAAGGTAATACTGTGAGCGTCCCGTCGCACCTTGACTATGAACTCTGGCAGGGTCCTGCACCAAGAAAGCCTTTCAAGGACAACCTGATTCATTACAACTGGCACTGGCACTGGAATTGGGGAACGGGAGAAGTAGTAAACAACGGTGTACACTTCATCGATCTTGCGCGCTGGGGACTGAATGTTCAATATCCCAAAAAAGTATTCTCCACCGGCGGTCGTTACCACTACAAAGACGATTGGGAAACACCGGACACACAGATTGCGACCTTTGATTTTGACGATGGAAAAACCATTGCCTGGGAAGGCAGGAGTTGTAATCCACGCGGCATAAATGATATGGGCTCCGGTGTTTCATTTCATGGTGAGAATGGCACGTTGGAGCTGCACAACAATTCCTACAAAATTTACGACAACAAAGGCAAGCTGGTTAAGAGTGCCGAACCAACAACCAACACATCGGTTACGCAAACCGGCCCCGGTTTCGATCTCGACAAAGATCATTTCACTAACTTCTTTGAGGGAATCGAAAAAGGCAGCGCGTTGAACTCGCTTTATAGCGACTGTTACAAGAGTGTCCTTCTCTGTCACCTTGCAAATATCTCCTACCGTACAGGCAGGGCGTTGGATTGTGATACGAAAGACGGGCATATAAAAGGTGATCCAGACGCAGGCAAGCTTTGGAGTCGTGAATATGAATCAGGATGGAAACCAACATTGACTTAAAAAAATAAAAGATGAACAGACGTGATTTCATTTCAAGCGCTCTTGGCGGATCAGCGTTGGTCATGGCACCCTTTGGCAGCAGAGCGACCATCTCTATTCAATCTCCAATAAGGATAGGCATCATCGGTCTCGACACATCGCATTCGCCTGCATTTGCAAAATACTTTAATCAAACGGATACATCGGGTAAGTTTAAGGTGGTTGCTGCGTATCCATATGGTAGCAAAGAAATCGAGAGCAGTGCATCGCGAATACCTAAATACACCGAGGAAGTAAAACAGTATGGTGTACAGATATTCGACTCGATTAAAAAATTGTTGGATAATGTGGATGTGGTTTTATTGGAAACGAATGACGGACGTCTTCACAAAGAACAAGCATCCCAGGTCATCAAAGCAGGTAAGCCACTTTTTGTCGACAAGCCTGTAGCTGCATCGATGGCCGATGTAATTGCTATTTACGGCGAGGCCAAAAAATCAAATGTTCCCATATTTTCATCTTCATCGTTACGCTATATGGAGACAGCGCAGTCTGTCAGGTACAAGGATACAATAGGGAAAGTGCTAGGAGCTGATACCTTTAGTCCTGCTACGCTGGAACCAAGTCATCCCGATTTGTTCTGGTACGGTATCCATGGCGTTGAAATACTTTTCACTGTGATGGGTACAGGCTGCGAGTCAGTAACGCGTTTCAAGAAAGATAATGTCGATGTTGTTGTTGGATTGTGGAAGGACGGGAGGATTGGAACTTTTCGAGGCACCAGGGAAGGCAAGCATGATTACGGCGGTACAGCCTACGGCGAAAAAGGTAATCTGGTGCTTGGTCCATTTAATGGATATGATGCGCTGTCAGTTAAAATCGCTGAATTTTTCACTACAGGGAAATCACCAATCGACAATGCAGAGACGATAGAAATTTATGCATTTATGGAGGCTGCTCATCAAAGCTCTAAAAAAGGCGGTACCAGTGTATTGCTCTCTGACGTTATGAGATAGACTCCATTATTATCTGTTAAAGTTGTTTGAAGGAATCTATTTGGCGCCGGCACTGTCAACGAACCGACCCACCACCGACTCTAGGTCGGAAACTATCCGGTCTAGCCGTCTTGCGGGTCGATTCGGCCATCAACGCAATATTAAATTTCCAGGTGGAAGGACAAACACTTGTTCGTATCACATACCACTCATTGCGTTAAAATATTTCTGATAATATCCCCAAAAATGATTTAGACAACCTGGTTTTTTAGGCTCTTCGCTGAGGGAAAGCCCCTTCTCAAAATCCTCCATGCCGTGGGGCGTTTTCCATTATTTAATTGCCAACATTCGGGCCACATCCGAAGACGGATGAGTTATAAAATTAACCTAAACAAATTATCATGAAAAAGATTCTACTCTTTTGTCTTGTTACGATTCTCTCTGCGAGTGCCTACGCACAGGAGATGACCGTTTCAGGAAGGGTGACGGATGCCACCGAAGGCATTCCACTTCCAGGTGTAAATGTTGTCGTCAAAGGTACCACTAACGGTACCGTTACCGACACCGATGGCCGTTACAGTCTCACTGTCCCCAGTTCTTCCAGTGTTCTCATTTTTTCCTTCATTGGTTTAGTTACTCAGGAGATTGACGTCGCTGGTCGACAAACCATTGATGTACCCATGAGTTCGGACGTAACGCAATTGACAGAAGTGGTTGTTACTGCCTTGGGTATAGAGCGCAAGAGGAATGAATTGCCTTACGCCGCTCAACAGGTAACCGGTGAACAAATCACTACGACCCGAAATGCCAATTTTGTCAATGCACTTTCAGGTAAGGTTGCAGGTATCGACATCAAGACCAACAACAACCTGGGCGGTTCCACAAATGTTGTAATCCGGGGATATAAATCCATCACCGGAAACAACCAGGCGCTATTCGTGATAGATGGTGTACCGGTATCAAACGCTAATAATAATTCTGTGCAGCAACGTAATGGCGGAACTGGTGTGGACTATGGCAATGCAGCAGCCGACATCAACCCCGACAATATTGCGTCAATAAATGTTTTGAAGGGAGCTGCAGCCTCAGCGTTGTACGGGTCAAGAGCTGCAAATGGCGTAGTAATGATCACAACCAAGAAGGGTAAGAAGGATTCATTTAATGTGGTTGTGAATAGTGGTGTGACTATTGGAAAGATCGATCGATCAACCTACGCCGAATACCAGGATGAATACGGTGCAGGTTACAGCAATGATTTTTATGAGGCTGACCTTGGCTCCGGCGTCGCGCCCGTAGTACAGTTCGATGCTGATGCTTCATTCGGCCCAAGGTTCGACCCGAATCTGATGGTTTATCACTGGGACGCCCTGGATCCATTTTCTCCAAACTATGGCAAGATGCGTCCATGGGTCGCCGCAAAAAATGACCCGCGAGAATTCTTTGAAACTGCGGTGACATCCAATCAGAATGTCACATTGATGGGCGGCTCGGATAAAACTGTTTTCAAATTGGCGTATACCCGTGTCGATGACAAAGGTGTTTTGCCAAACAGTGAATTGAAGAAAGATCTCCTCAATTTTTCTGCCTCGTACGATGTTAATGACAGGCTTTCAGTGAGTGCTTCGGCAAACTATTCAAGAATCAAAGGTATCGGACGATATGGTACAGGTTACAACGGCAATAACCCTAACCAACAATTCCGTCAGTGGTGGCAGGTTAACACCGATATTAAAGAGCAAAAAGATGCCTATTTCAGAAATGGCCTGAATATT
>CAMLER010000230.1 GCA_946478915.1 uncultured Chryseolinea sp. | reverse complement strand
GTACCCAATAAGATGTTCCTGAATATGCGTGCCAACAGATTCGCTGATATAACTTCAGACGCGCGCGTAGGGCATCTGCAGAAAGGTCATGCCATCGCCTTCGCTGATCTTGATAACGACGGCGATCAGGATGTTTATATTGAAATGGGCGGTGCCTACAAGGGCGATTCTTTTCACAATTCTTTTTATTTAAATCCAGGGCAGAACAAAAATAATCATTGGGTTTCGTTAGACCTGGTCAGGAAAGATAACATGAACGTCCTCGGCACTTCCGTGCGGGTTACATTTTATGAAAATGGCATAAAGCGAAACGTTTACCGGGACGTAAATTCCGGAGGAAGTTTTGGAGCATCACCATTGCGCAGAGAAATTGGTATCGGAGAGGCAACGCTCATCGACGAAATTGAGGTCATTTGGCACCCCGGGAATAAATCGCAAATTTTTCGCAACGTACAGGCTGATCAATTTTTCAGAGTTCACGAGGGAATTGATACCCTGGAGAACTTAAAACTAAAAATGCTGAACTTTGAGGGGGTGAAGGAACACTCGCACCACTAATTCATGTCTTTTAGTTATTCGTTATAAGTTATCCGTTATTCGTGAGTGTGGGTCCTGAGTGTGCGCTCGATCGAATGGAGTGCGACCTTCCGATTACCAACTAATCGTAGCATCGACTTAGCTATGAGACACTCTGGTTGAGTCCGAACCGATCAACTTATCACCACCTGATCATAAATCCGATAGCCCAACCGATAACCGTTTACCGACTAAGTTATCCGTTAATAGTGAATCGTGAGTGTGGGACACGGGTGTGCGCTCGATTGAACATTGCGAACCGGGATCGAGCCGACCGATTACCTCACCACCCGATTACCTTTTACCGATTACCTTCAGGTTGTCGCAATCTGCCCGCACGGGCATAGGATTGCTCGCAAAAGCCTTTTATATTTGTTGGATATCAACTATGGCAGGTATGAAGAAAAATATTTTATTGGTTGACGACGATAAGATCTTCAACTTCCTCAGCGAAAAGACAATCACATCACTCGGCCTTGCAAATGAAATCAGCTTTGCATCCAACGGTCAACAAGCACTCGAAATACTTGATATGTATAAGACTGGAAAGATGCGCATGCCTGACATAATCTTTCTGGATCTTGATATGCCGATTATGAATGGTTATGAATTTCTTGAGGAGTTTGCCAGGATCGATTTACCCAATAAGAACGCGATAACTATTGTTGTTCTAACTTCCTCCGCTGATCCAAGGGATTTGGCCCGTACGAAAGAACTCGGAATAAAATACTATTATAATAAGCCACTCTCCCGGGACGAGATCAAGAAATTGATCGGCCAGGAGTTTTCTATTCCACTAAACTAGCTGACCCTATTGTCTGCGATTGAAAAAGTTTGTGCAAGACGATTTCGTTCGCTGCACGGGCTATCTCTACATTGAATTATTTGTTATGTTTATATCAGACGATTTGCCGTTGAAAACTTAGTTATCTCAACTGTCAACAAGTCGCTCCTTCACCATCAGTACGAAAATGTTAACAACTCCCGGAATTGCTATCCTGCGCCGAATTTTCACTTCGGTTGCAGTGGTATTTTTATTTGTTCTTTTTGATTCCTGCGATACAAAGAGAGAAGTTCAGAATCAGGATAATATTCATCCGTACCTAAATACTGAATTGTCGTTGGAGGCACGTGTAGAGGATCTGGTCGGGAGGATGAGTTTAGATGAAAAAATCAGTCAGATGGTTAACCAAGCTGCTGCCATTGAGCGGCTGGGTATACCGGAATATAATTGGTGGTCAGAGGGTCTCCACGGTGTTGCTCGAGCTGGATTAGCAACAGTATTTCCACAAGCAATCGGATTGGGTGCGACCTGGGATCGTGATCTGATGTTTCGTGTGTCGACTGCCATCGCTGACGAAGCGCGGGCAAAACATCATGATTTTGCGCGAAAGGATAAACGATTTATCTATCAGGGGCTCACTCTGTGGTCGCCCAACATTAATATTTTTCGGGATCCGCGATGGGGAAGAGGCCAGGAAACATATGGCGAGGATCCATACCTGACCGGTAGGCTAGCCGTTGACTTCATCCGCGGTCTGCAGGGCGATGACCCCAAGTATTTTAAAACAATTGCGACTGTAAAGCATTTTGCTGTGCACAGCGGACCGGAAATCGACCGGCATACTTTTGATGCCGTTATTGGCGATAAAGATCTTTACGAAACTTACCTACCTCAATTTGAAGTAGGTATCAAAGAGGCAAGAGCATATTCATTGATGTGCGCTTACAACCGCTATAACGGAGAGGCATGCTGCACCAGTGGTAAACTCCTGAATGATGTCTTGCGGAAAGACTGGGCTTTTAGCGGTTTTGTAGTCTCTGATTGTGATGGTATTGTCGACATTTATAAAAATCACAAACAGGTAAAAACACCTGCCGAAGCAGCTGCACTTGCAGTAAAGTCGGGGACCGACCTCGAGTGTGGCAAAGTCTATCTAAACTTAAAAGAAGCAGTTGAACGCAATCTGATAACAGAAGCTGAGATCGACGTATCTGTGAAAAGACTTTTTACAGCGCGATTCAGGCTTGGAATGTTTGATCCCCCGGATCAGGTTCCATATGCCAATATTCCATATTCTGTTGTCGATAGCAAGGAACATAAAGCACTGGCACTCGAAGCAGCGCAAAAATCTATAGTTCTACTGAAGAATGAGAATAAGACATTACCTCTAAAGAAGGATTTGAAATCACTCGCCGTTATTGGACCAAATGCCGACCAGTGGCTGATGTTATTGGGTAATTATAATGGTGTCCCCTCCGATGCGATAACACCGCTAAGGGGCATACGCGAAAAGCTAAAAAATACAGACGTGCTCTATGCACAGGGTTGTGAACTGGCAGACGGAATGCCAACCTATAAAACTATACCCTCGGAATCTTTGCTGTCAGGAACAGAAAATGGTTTAAAAGGCGAATATTTTAACAATAAAGATTTGGCAGGCGCGCCAACGTTCACCTCTACAGATAAGATCATCGATATGAACTGGTCGGGTAAGGCCCCGCGAGAAAATATGGATGATGACAATTTCAGCGTGCGCTGGACGGGAGAACTGGTTCCGGATAAGACAGCGATGTATCAGCTGGGATTTGTTAGCACGACTAACACCAGACTGTACCTGAATGATAGCCTTGTAGCAAAAACGATCTATCATTTCCGGGATGAGTATGGCGACCCGCGATTGCGCAAGTCACCCACTATGAGACTCGAAGCTGGCAGGAAATACAAGATCGTACTCGAGGCAATTGAAACGTACGCGGATGCCCAAGTCCAGCTTGTTTGGGCCAGACCTCAACCGGATCTAAAGAAAGAGGCTTTGGATGTAGCAAGAAGGGCTGACGCAATCGTGATGTGTATGGGCCTGACGGCAAGGATGGAAGGTGAGGAAATGGATATTGTAATCGACGGTTTCAAGGCTGGTGACAGAACAAAGCTGGATTTGCCACGACCTCAGCAGGAACTGATTAAGGAAATTGTGGCGCTTGGAAAGCCTGTAATTCTGGTCTTACTAAATGGAAGTGCGCTTGCAATAAACTGGGAGAAAGCCAACGTGCCGGCCATCCTTGAGGCATGGTACCCCGGCCAGGCTGGTGGGCAAGCCATCGCAGATGTTTTGTTTGGCGATTATAACCCGGGCGGAAGACTGCCGGTAACTTTTTATAAATCTGTAAATGATCTCCCTTCCTTCAAAGACTATAATCTGACCGCCCAGACGTACCGTTATTTTAAGGGGCAACCTTTATATCCCTTCGGCTATGGGCTAAGCTATACCACATTCGCATACGATGGTCTTGATATCGGCAGTCAGTCTCAACCTACTGATTCGGTTAAAGTGAAGGTCACCGTAAAAAATACGGGTTCCCTACGTGGCGATGAAGTAGTTCAGGCTTATGTGAAGCAAATCAAACCAAAGGGTAAGGTGCCGCTTCGATCGCTTGCTGCATTTCAACGCATTACACTGGAGCCTGGCGAATCAAAACAAGTCACATTGGGTCTTGCTCCTGAGGCCTTCTCTGTTTTTGACGAAAGCGGAAACAGGACCATTCGACGCGATCAATTTGAAATCCTCGTTATTCCTCCCGCAAACTCTCAACCGGATTAGTTCGGGCAGTAGAAAGGGTTTTGTAGCCTACTGTTATTACAGCGATAGCAACCAGGAATCCAACGCATATCGCCAGCGTAACAATGTTGATTGGCAGGTAATGCTCCCATATCGCATCCATTCCTTTGTCGGTTAGAAAATATCCCGACGCCGAACCCAGGACTGATCCGACGCCTAAGATCAACATGAATTCCATATTGATCACGCGCACAATGTTCGCGACGGATGCACCAAGGACTTTTCTAACGCCGAGTTCCTTTCGTCTTTTCAAGATGTTAAGTGAAACAAGTGCTAACAATGCAGTCGCCGACATCAACGCAGCAATAACCCCGAGAAAAATGCATATCCGAACGGCGTTGGAATTGATCAGCTGGGCGACGTACAAATTGCTATCTACATGTTTCCCATTATACAGTGTGTTGGGCGAAATCTTTTTCCAGGTTTCCACCATAAAATCATTCACTGAAAGCAGCTTTGCAGGTGAGGTGCTTACCACGATTTGAGTGTATTGAGACGGCGCTATGTAACGCAACATTACCGGTGCCGCCGGTTTCCAGAATCCGTCTGTTAGAATGTCGGGCACTACTCCTATAATAAATAACTGAAGACTATCTGCCAGTAACAAGCGCTTACCCAAAGCGTTATCTTCAAGGCCGAATTGTTTAATAAATGTTTGCGAAACTATCACCGATTCCCGGCGGTCATTTTCTGAGTCTTTGATAAAATCCCTCCCATCAAGCAATGTGATGTTCATGGCTGTTAAATAGTCGTCACCAATATCTACAATCTCGACCTGATGTTCGGTGGTGCCATGCTTTACCGGTTGCCGATAATATTTGTCAGAAACGTGATCTTTGGAACCGGCGATAGCCAAAACATCTTTGTTCATAGCGAGTGCGTTGCGAAAGGCGTTAAATTCAACTTCGCCATTCAGATTTGCGACGATAATTCCATCCTTACTATATCCCAGATCAAAATCCCGTTGATAGGATGCATTCCGTATATAAGCTACGCTGCTGATAATACAAAGGAGCGAAATCATGAATTGCAATGTTAGCAATGTACGGGTGAACCAATTTGTACCACCAAAGGTCAACTTGCCTTTCAAGATGCTCACAGGTTTGAAGCTCGTCACATAAAAGGCCGGATAGGTACCCGCGATCAACGCGGTGAGGACCAACAATGCGGTAAGGAAGGCGAAAAAGAGAATGTTTTCGGAATAACTCAACTCTAGCTTTATCCCAGGCCACATGTTATTGTACATCGGAACGAGGAATTCGGCTACTATGAGACCAACAATGAGTGCAAAAAAGCACAACACGACGCTTTCACTGAGGAACTGAAATATTAACTGTCCGCGTAAACCCCCCATGGTTTTTCGAAGACCAATTTCTTTAAGGCGTCTTCCGGAGATAGCAATCGATGTGTTGGTAAAATTGAAGCACGCCAACAACAGGAGAAATATTGCCATGACGGCGGGACCTATAACAGCAGAGGGAATTAGTCCCCATCGAAGCTGTTCGCCGGATAGCCATGTATCTCCATAGAAGTTTGCAGCGAGTGTCGAAAAGTTTTGCAAATAGTATTCGCTTATCTTAAGATCTTCACGGGATTGGTTTTGTGGTTCAATGTACGCCTGTAGCTGTTGCGTTATGCCTGGTAGTGCAACAGGATCATTCACTTGTATAAACAATGTGTTCATTGCTTTCCAATCGGAATCGCGCGACTGCGTTTCTCCCATAGAGTCCCAACAGTTATCCCATAACGTAATTGCTTTGAATCCAAAGCTTGAGTTAAGTGGTTGTTCTTCAAATACGCCCCCAATTATAAATTCTTTGAGGATTCCATTATTGATTTGCGTGATCGATTTGCCCGTTACTTCTTCAGTGCCAAAATATTTTCTGGCAAGCTCATCGCTAATCAAGATTCGACTCTTATCGTGCAGGGACGCAAATGTTCCTGACTTTAGAGTGAAAGTGAAGAGGTCAAAAAAAGCAGAATCAGCATACGCAACTGACGAATTGAAAACATCATCTCCAATCCTGAAATTGGCAGGTGCCGAGGTATATCGCACGACTGCATCAACGTCTGAAAAGTTTTCTCGAATAACAGAGCCCAATGGCACAGGTGCAGTTGCAAAACGATTACGTTGACCCTGATAGTCCTGGTAGGATTGAATTCTGTAAATGCTCTTCGCATTCAAATGGTTCTCGTCAAACCCGGCGCTGAAGTCCCAGATCAGGTAGGCCACCACGCAGCAGCCCACTGCGATTCCAAGTCCAAACACATTGATAAAAATGAATGTCTTATTCCTTGAAATATTCCGAAAGGTTATGATGATATAATTTTTGAGCATATGACTGGGTTTAGGACATATTTTTGCTTTGACTACTGAAAGGGGGAAGGAGGTTACAATTCAGCCTGGTTGGCAGCAATCATGCCAACGACATTCTAGAATTATTTATCCGGATTTTGGCGAAGGACCTGTTCAACAATGAACAAAATAATGTCCGCAGAAAGAAGCCCTTGTTGCAGCAACTTGTATGCAACAAAATGCAACAAGAGATTTTTGCCTGTTGTGTAAACTTTTTGGAGTTAACAAGTACATTGGTCTATTTTGTAGAGATAACTTGTCGTTATGCGCATTCGTTTCTCTTTCATTGTTGTATCTTTTTTGATTTCATCGATAACGGTTCAGGGGCAAAAGATCGCGACTATTGAAGTCGATATTTCTAAGCCGATGAAAGGACTGTCAATGCCGGTCAGCCTCGACCTTGACGCAATCACCTTTCAATCAGATTCAGCTTTGTCATTAGTGGAAATAAAAAAGGATCGACGCCAGCCAATTCCATTCCAGGTTGACTACAAAAACCGTCGGATACTCAGTTGGTTGGTAAATACTGATGAAGACAAAACTAAGAAAAGGGTTTACGAGTTAGTCACCGGTCCACATTTGGTAAAGGTGAGCGTCCTGGAGGCTTCTGTCAACGATGGAGCGTTGCTTTTTCACGATGGCGATCGAAAACTTCTACAATACAATTTCAAAACAGTTTATCCGCCAGCAGGGATAGATACGGCCTTTAAGCGTAGCGGATTTATTCATCCCCTTTGGACCCCGTCCGGAAAGATATTGACACGAATTCAACCTCCTGATCATTATCATCATTACGGCATATGGAACCCTTGGACACATGTTCTTTTTGAAGGTGATACCGTTGATTTCTGGAATATCAAAGGCCGGCAGGGAACAGTTCGATTTGGTAATTTCGTTTCTGTAACGACGGGACCAGTGTATGCCGAATACCAGGCGCTTCATGAGCATGTGGCGTTTCAAAAGGGCGGAGAAAAGGTGGCGCTCAATGAGCTTCAGACGGTTCGTGTTTACAAATCGGATAGCAACGAGAATAA
>CAMLER010000229.1 GCA_946478915.1 uncultured Chryseolinea sp. | reverse complement strand
TTGGCCAGCGATTTCCCTTGTTGAATTGCCGGTTGTGCAAGTTGCGGGTGGCCATTTGGATAATCTGTTTCATGCGTTTGAAGACTTATGTCCCCGATTGCAAAAATGTTATCATAATCCTTTAGGCGGTGAAAAGCGTCTGTAATCAACCTGCCTCCTTTACCCAAACTCGATGATTTTATTCCTTTGATTTCAGTTGCTGTAACACCTGCTGCCCAGATAAGTGTCTTCGTTCCAATAACGGTACCGTTGGCCAATTTAACTTCGTCATTTTCATAGCCCGTTACAAGCGTGTTCAATATTACGCCGATTCCGAGATCGGTAAGGATTTTTCTAGCGTCTTCATGGGTTCGCTCACTCATCGGCGCGAGTAGATGAGGCGCGCCATCAACTATGAACAACCTAATTTTATTGACATCGATCTCTGGGTATTCTTTTTGGAGAATGTGCTTCTTCAGCTCTGCAAGCATCCCTGCTACCTCAACTCCAGTTGGTCCACCCCCTGCGATTACAATGGTTAAAAGCTTTGCTTTTTCAACCGGGTCGCGCTCAACAGAGGCTTGCTCAAAGATTCTTACCAAATTGTTTCGCATGAACAACGCGTCATCTATTCCCTTAAGGGCGATGGCATTTTTTTGAACCGTTTTGTTTGAGAAGTAATTAGGTATGGACCCCGCTGCAAATACGAGAAAATCGTAATTCAGACAAGATCCGTCGGTGAGAAAAACTCGATTAGTATCTGGGTTGACGCGTTCTACTTCACCCATCCGAAATGAAATGTTGTTTTTACGGAACAACTTTCTGAAGGGATAACTAATGCTCGACGGTTCAAGAAAACCGGTTGCCACCTGATAAAGCAAGGGTGTGAAATAGTTGTAATTGTTCTTATCCACAAGTGTAATGTGATACGACTTATTGGAAGCGACTTTTTGAATAAAATTTAAGCCCGCAAAACCACCACCGATCACCAAGATTCTCTTTTTTTCTGCCCCAGGATCCTTTACCCCTTTTTCATTCCATTCGGTCGATGAATCGTAAAAGGAAATCCTTTCGTTTTTTGTAGTTTCCATAGTTCTTTAACTTTCACTATTAAGACAGTTTTAGAACCTGGAGCGTGACAATCCATTCAGATAAATACCTTCAGTATCAATTAGGATTTCAATTGAGATAATAATTGTAGGATTTGACGGAGGCAGATTAACCAGTAACGAATGAAGTTAAAATATTCAACACTTTTAATTTACAGCTTGTGTATCGTATTGAACTTACCACTTTATGGTCAGCGACAGAAGCATGAGGTCCGCACTCATAAAATCAAAATTTCATTCGGACATATAACCAAGATCAAAAAGAAAAAGCAGATCATGATTAAAACCTCAGTCGATGACATAGTAATTAACGATGTCACAGGAAAGGGCATGGAGTCAAATGATAGTATTGGTATTGTGTCTATGCTGCAGTTTGGTGCTGGCGATGTCGACGAATTGATATCAAACATAAGCTGGGCAATACCTTCCCTGGAGCAACTGAAAATCTATGACAAAGCAAAAATGTGGAAGTATTTGCTGGAGCACGGTGAACGCGGACAAGTAGAAAGATTATTACAAGATCCATGGAAGGAACCCGATGCTCCGTTGCTTACAATTCAAATTAATGCGGAAGGTACCGAAGGATTTTCATTTTCGCTGGAGCAACTGTTAGAAAAGGGAGCAATGTGGCTGCCGGAACACGATGTATTCCTGACCTTGGCCGATAAACCCGTTGGATTCAGGAGACACCTGAAAGATTTGAAAGGTAGTCGCGTACTAGACCAGGTCATGAATAGCCCTGAAGCCAGCCTGCAACAATATAAAATGCTCTGGTCGGACATTGGAAATCCGCTGGTTTACCATGAGCCATGGCAAACAGAATACATGGGTACAACGGGACACCTGGTGGTCACATCGGCGGCACACGGATCTATTTATAAATTTGCTGTCGACCGATGGGCAAAAGTTCGTCCCGATTTTGCATCGCCTCATAGGTTTAAATTGGATCTCTTGTGGGATGCAAGCGAGTGGAAAAGCCAGCGTATTGAAAACGGTCTGCCAATAGTCATTACATCCTTGATAAAGGGCCAACAGTTCTGTGAAATAGAGCAAGTCGCGTCTCCGTTAGGCGAGCTTGATGCCGCTATCCATGGGTATGTGCCCAGCGTCTTCCTAACAAAAGTCAACTTATCGGGAAAACCTGGACCTGTGAATTTTGCTATCCGCTTCAGTAATGAATCCGAAAACTACGGAGTGGAGGTAAATAAAACTGCAGGCAAGGTGACGTTAGTTGAAAAGGAGACCGGTAAGATTCTCTTAATGATGGAAACCGGAAACGATTTCTCAGTTCAGGCAGACCATACCGACGAAAACAGCAAGTCAGGAGAAATTATTCTGCGTGTAGATGGTATGTTGGTTGAGGGTGAAGAAGGTAAAATTTTGGTAAAACTACCTTCACCGGGTATAGCTCCTTCACAGATATCGAGATTGAATGACCTGGATTTTTCAGTCGCAAAACGCGACGTAATACGTTACTGGGAAAATTGGCTCGCCGAGGGAGCACAGTTTCAGGTGCCAGAGGAAGCTGTCAACGAATTGGCTCGTGCTAATTTGTGGCATGCACTTATTCTTCCGAGGCATACTTTAGGAGCCAATGGCAAAACACATATGGACCTCCCATATGCAAATACTGCTTACGGACAAGTTAACTCAGATTGGCCAGTTAATCAAGCCGTCTATGTTGATTACATGATCTACGGATTGCGCGGATATTCATCTGTTGCCGAAGAAGAGTTTCTCGCGATGTTTAACTCGCAACAACAGCCTGATGGCAGAATCGGCGGTTTCGCAAATTGGGGAGTTTATTCTCCCGCACAATTATATGCGATCGGGCAGAACTTTCTGTTGTCAGGCGATCGTGAAAGTTTTGAGCGCTTGTTACCAATGAGCTTATGGACACTTGACTGGTGTTTGGCGAAAATCGAAGAATCGAAGACAAGAAGCAACGGTACGGGATTGATAATGGGACCATTAAACGACCTGAGTGTTGGTGAAAGAGGGTGGGCTTTCACCCAGGCTTACTACGTCGGAGGTCTCCAGCTTTTTGCCAAGGCGTTGTCGAGTTTTGATCATCCGCGCGCGGATGAGGTGGCTAGCGTTGCTGCCGCTCTTAAGAATGCGGTAGCCATAGAATTTGCGCGCAGCAGTGTCAAGTCTTCCGTAGTCCAACTGGCCGATGGCACCTGGATCAACTATGTTCCTACAGAAGCAACGACAACGCGCAGGATGTTGGATCAATGGTATCCGACAGATGTTGATACCGGTCCCCTTCATCTTACCAGGTTAGGTGTGCTTGATCCAAACAGTTGGCTGACTACCGCTATGCTCCATGATCATGAGGACAATCTTTTTTTTGCCAATAAGGGTGCGGCTAACGAACCAGTATATGTTCAGCAAGCGAATGCTTATTTGCTGCGAGATGAACCAAAGGCGGTTATTCGTAGCTTTTACAGTTTCATGGCTTGTGGGTTTTCTCATCACCAATATTCACCGCTCGAACACCGTTGGGCACATCCTCAATACTACGGACCTCCGAGTACGGATGGAGCCTGGTTCGAAATTTTCCGGAAAATGATAGTGAATGAAATCGGCGATGATACGTTGATTATCGGGCAGGCTATTCCCCGTGCCTGGCTGGAAAATGCAAAACAAGTGGTGGTCAAGAATGCACCGACGTATTTCGGAAATATTTCGTTTGATATTGAAGGAGAATCCATTGGAGAAATCACCGCCAACGTCGAGCTCACCTATCGGAAACAACCGGGCTTTTTAATAGTTCGTTTTCGCCATCCGAAATCCAGATCCATCAAGTCTGTTGTAGTTAATGGTCAACCGTGGTCTAACTATGACGTTAGAAAAGAACAGATTATCATTCCCGATCCCGTCGAAACGCGATATATTATTTCAGCAAAGTATTGAATTTTAGGTTCTGAGAAAGGGTATTAGGATAGGGAATTGTGGTATAAGGCGTGCCACTTGATCGTTGATCATGATTCTTCTTATTCCTTTCTTAAAGCCGACAAAGTATGTAATCGACTTCTAGATACCAGTAATCGGCGAAGCAAAATTATCCATTATGATGGAGTAGGCTTAAGCCACCGCAGCATGCCAGGATAAAGATCAATAGGATAAATACGAATTTATTCATCGTGATATTTCAATAATTGAGAAAATAAATCTTAATCTAAGAGTGGAAAGATTAACCAAAAACTTACCTATCGGGTAAAATCATTTGGGTTAGCTTTTCCCGCATTGAACAATGACTGCGCGCTTCTTTTATTCTTTCTTGTCCTTATTCCAGCAGTGCTAGATGGTTCAATTACACCGAAATCAGGATATTTAATCGGAACAGTGAGACATACACTTTGAGTTGGTAATACATCACGCCAATCAGCAATTAACTGTTTGTACGCCTTTCCAACCGCACGAATGTTACGATCGAGATCAAACAGTCCTAGGGGATTTACCCAACCATTGTTTTCACGCAAAGCTGTATCCCAATCCACTTGATCCGTCAGAGAGTACCATGTAAATCCCAGTATCGGCATACCATCATTCCTCACTCTCATCACATTTGCCCACTGCTTCCAAAGCCAATTGACAGCCGACTTTCCATCTGCGCCTTCATTCATGTTGGTTTCGGTGTGCATGATGGGAAGCCGGTATCGATCATAGTACTGCGACGTGATTGTATGATAGCCAAATATTTCACCCGATGCGCAGGTAGTACCATCCTCACTAACGCGATGCTCGTTCGTCATATAGTAATCGTTGCCCATAATACAGTGGCGTTTTAAATTGCATCCGGTGAAAAAATGATATTCCTCCCGTGTCATTCCGTTGTCGAGGAGATATTCGTACATCTCCGATTCAACACGCTTGCCATAGTTCAGATCAAGGGAGAGAAACCTTCGCGCATTCATCAACTCGGCCGGTTTAATCGCTTTGGGATTTTCAGCATGGAAATATTCCGAAGATTCACTTTGAATAAAAATTGCTGAAGGGTTCACTTTGAGGATTTCCTGCATAGCCATAACGTTGGCCTTGACTATATGCTTCAAAGCCGTAACAAATGTAAAGTCTGTTGTCAGCTGTTCGTTCCACCATCCATAGTAGGCGGAGAAGATTGCACAGATATACATTTCATTCACTGGTGTATATAGCTGAACCCACGGAAAGCGTTTTGCAAAATCTGAAGCATAGGAAGCGAAAAGTGCAGGAAAATCCGGGTTCTGAAAATTTCCGATCCAATCAGGCACTCCAAAATGGCAAAGGTCAACGATAGGAATTATTTTTTTTTGATATAAATCGGCAAAGGTCAAGTCAGCGAATTCCCAATCATATTTACCTGGGCCGATGTAAGTATTGTGGATAGGTGGTCCATAGCGCAAGAAGTTGATTTCCAACTCCCGTACGAGTGAAAAATCTTGTTGCCAGTATTTGTAATGGTTACATTTTTCAAATTCGTCCATTCTGATTTTGCCGTTCTGAATGGTGGGTGCACTATTTTCAATACCTGTAGCAAAAAGAAAACGATAAGGCATATGCAAACAATTCTAAGAGGAAGTGGATGGTTTTTGTTTCTTATGCAGATATAAGAAGGCCTCCTTGAGTGCCTCGTACGGTCGATAGCCTGTTATTATTATTCCGTCACCGTCTGTATTTTGGAACGTGAGAGTAGGAAACCTTCCTATGCTGTGAAACTTTGTTTTCTGGAGATCGAATCGGAAAGGCGCGTTGCCTTTCTCCATTTTCCAGTCAGACTCAAAGGTCGAAAAGTTGAATGACGGATCTTTAATTTCACGTGCTAGCGAAAATAGATTTTCTGTTTTCGAAATGTTTACACCGTCTTCCATTAACGATTTACGGATAGCAAACAAAAACTCATCTGCAGCTTCTTTCGACTGCAGTTCAACGGTTTTGAAAGCAATTGATGGCGGGTATGAGGAATGGGGCGGATCCGTGATCCAGATGCTGTGTTTCATCTTCACATGAGTCACTTCGCTGGCATGCATCCACACAGGACCCATTTGAATCGGCTTAGAAACCGAATTCAGTGGATCATGGTAATTGTCCCACCGCGGGATCAACCCGCCCATCACATAGTCATAGCTAATCAGGTCGCCATAGGCTTCCAGTAGTGTACGCCAGTGTTGCTCGAATGCCCAACTCCAACAACACCGAGGGTCAGTATAAAATGTAATTTTTATCTGACCCTCTATGAGTTCATCAAGACTTCGATTTTTTTGCGGCTTTTCCGGTAGTGGCATCGGGCGTATTTTTTCTGGGCCGGCCCGAAGCGGTATCATCGGATCCAGGCGATTTTTTACTTATTGAATCGTCATATGAGCTCCACTGTTTTTCTCCGATTGGTGAAGCACTCATTATTTCCTCGCTGCGTTCTTTCCCTAAGCTCTCATTCATTTTCTGGACTTCTGATTCAGTCCTTTCTGTACCTTCAATTTCCTGAGACACCAGTCCATTGGTGGATTTCACATGAGCTATGGGGTCCTCTATATATTGCCAAACCTCGTTAAGCTCTGGACTGATACCGTCATTCCAAGGTCCGCGTATATCCTGACCGTTAGACAGGTTAAAGTAGGTATTGCTATGATGCGGATCACCTTGTAAGACGCCTGGCGGGAAATTCGGCGTAATGGTCTGGAGCGCTGCATCAAACATTTGAAAGTGTGCGATCTCTCGCGTCATCAGAAACCTTAACGTATCTTTTACATACGGATCGTCAGTGAACTTCATAAGATATTCGTAAACGATCTTCGCCCGGGATTCTGCGCCCATATTTGATCTAAGATCTACGGAAAGGTCACCGTTAGCATTTACATAGGTACCGCTCCATGGTATGCCTCGGCTATCAGTCACCATGGGTCCTCCGCCGCTTTCAATGAGAAAGTGAGGATTTACCATTGCCTCGTGAATAACGTTTTCCTTGGAAGCCTTACCTCCCATTAGTTTCATTATTTCTGATTCATCGGCAGCATCTTTTAGTTTTCCGTTAACTCCGGAAAGCAACATTTGAATAGTTGCTCCGACAATTTCCAAATGGCTGAATTCTTCAGTAGCGATATCCATCAACAGATCATATTTATCTGGGTATGGCTCTTTCGCGCCGAACGCTTGAACAAAATACTGCATCGCGGCTTTCAACTCGCCGTTCGGCCCTCCAAATTGCTGAAGCAATAGGTTCGCAAAACGAGGGTCGGGTCCTGAGACTCTTGCATTGAACTGTAAGTCTTTTACGTGGTAAAACATAATCTTAGGTTTTTTTTATGATGGCGCTACAATGAATATGCCTAATGACACCGTTGTGCCTTAATTCAGTAAACATTTTGGTGATTGTCCTTCAGTTAATATAGGAATCCAATTTCGTTTTTAAGAACCACGTTCCGTCAATCAGATTTACAACCAAGGTTAGTCGCGGCCGGCAAAAATATTCCCGCAATTGACGAACCTCTTCCTCATTCGGTAGCGAGACTGCCCGACCATTCATGCGTTACTTCCTCTGGCCGGGATCATGTTGCTCGCTCGATCCGCTGCCAAATTGCTTTGCCGTTTTCTTTCGCTTCGGT